>CAZTVY010000348.1:0-3183 GCA_964617235.1 uncultured Rikenellaceae bacterium
CAGTAGCCCAAATTGATATTGAAACATCGGCAGGAAAAGTAAATACCTCCTTAAATTCTCTGGCTTGCTTAATGCTAATGTAAGGATGGTTCTTGGTTCTATAGCGGTTTCCTCCAATATTCACTCGCATTCCACGGCTTTGAATGGTGAAAGTATTTGCACCCATCATGGCAAATTGGTTGCTGATACTCCCTTTTATGGCATCAATGGCTGTTAAAATGCCCACCAAAGCCATAATGCCAAGGGCAATGATAAGTATTGTAAGAATTGACCTTAACTTGGTTGCGAATATCGAGTTGATTGATATTCTAAAAATCTCCTTATATAGCGCTCCAATTTTCATACTGATAACAGATTACTTTATTCTTAAATCCAATTTTTATATTAATATCTATGTTTTAAATGAAGTGTAAAAATCATCCTACTGCAGACAACCCAAAGTTAAACTATCTAATCATTCAGAAAAGTTTAAAAAAGCTAAAACATTCAACCTTCAGAACAAATTATCAATAAAATAGGTTGGCATCAACTCAAAAAACTAAAATTTGCCTTAGGTTTGCAGTAAATTTTGATATTGGATATGACAATAGATAAAAGGATTAATGCGTTTTGCCAATTAGGCGAAAGAATGATTGCGGAATCAGCTCTCAAATCCAATTCTGCACTATATAATGTCATTGAAAATGCTCATATCCATAACCCTTGGTTTACCCCTGCGAATGTTCGAAACTCAATTAACGCAATAGCAAAACAGTGGCTAAATAGAGCAACAATTGAGGAATGGTTAAGCAGATATTCAATTAACAAACTAAATACTCAATCGCCAAAAACCATTGGTGTTATTATGGCTGGTAATGTTCCACTGGTTGGTTTCCACGATTTTTTATGCGTGTTAGTTAGCGGCAATAAGTTTCTGGGCAAATTCTCGTCTAAGGATGGAAATCTTATGCTCACCATTACACAAATGCTTACCCATATTGAGCCAGAATTCGCAAACTATATCGAAATTACCGATAATCAGCTAAAGGGTTTCGATGCTGTAATTGCAACAGGCAGCGATAACTCATCGCGTTACTTCGATTACTACTTCAAAAACTACCCTACCATTATCCGCAAGCATAGGAATAGCATAGCAATTATAACAGGAAACGAAACTGCAAGCGATTTTGAGCAACTAAGTAACGATATTTTCAACTACTTTGGGCTCGGTTGTAGGAATGTTTCCAAACTGCTTGTACCGCAAGGATACAAATTTACACCAATGCTCGATAGTTTTATTAAATGGAGCCACCTTATCAATCATAATAAGTACGCTAACAACTACGAGTACAACAGGGCTATTTACACAATGAACCAGGTGGTGCATCTCGATACTGGCTATTTGCTAGTAACACCTTCGGAGGCAATTGAATCGCCTGTTGGGGTTTTATTCTATCAGGAATACAGCACACTAAAGGATGCCGTGGAGTACATCAACCAGAACGAGGAACGAGTTCAATGCATTGTGGGCAATGTAGGCACACATCCACAAGCAATACCGTTCGGTACAACTCAATCGCCCAGAATTAAAGATTATGCGGATGGCGTGGATACCATTGAGTTTTTATTTGGCATGTAGTCCTTGCAAACAGTACCCTTATATATAACATTTAACCAATAGTAAAATCATATTTCAGATTCTAGGCTTTGTTTAGTAACTTTGAGCAAATTTTTAAAATATGGCACTTACATCGCTTAACGCAATTTCGCCTATAGATGGTAGGTATAGAGATAAAGTGGAAGAACTTCAACAGTACTTCTCGGAGTTCGCACTAATTAAATATAGGGTTTGGGTTGAAGGAGAATACTTCATTGCCCTTTGCAGAATTCCGTTACCTCAACTAGCAAGTTTTCAATCTATTAATTTTGAAAAGTTAAGACAAATAGTTGCGGACTTCAACGAAAGCGATGCTCAACGCATAAAACAAATTGAATCTGTTACCAACCACGATGTTAAGGCTGTAGAATATTTCCTCAAGGAAAAATTTGATGCATTTGGATTATCGGAACACAAGGAATTTATTCATTTTGGGTTAACATCACAGGATATCAACAATACTGCTTTCCCGGCAATGCTCCGCGATGCAATTCAAAACATTTACAACCCACTAATCAATACTCTTATTCAAAAACTTAATGCCCTGGCGATTGAGTGGGCCGATATTCCGATGCTTGCCCATACACACGGACAGCCCGCCTCTCCTACTCGATTAGGTAAAGAAATCAGAGTATTTGCCGAACGACTAGAGATTCAACTTAACCAATTACAGTCAATTCCATATTCAGCCAAATTTGGTGGTGCAACAGGAAACTTGAATGCTCATTTTGCAGCATATCCAGCAATAAATTGGGTTGACTTTGCCAATAACTTTGTGAACGTCTCACTAAAGCTTAACCGCTCACAAACCACCACTCAAATTGAGCATTACGACAATATGGCTGCTCTTTTTGATGCAACCAAACGAATCAACACTATCCTAATAGACCTTTCCAGAGATATTTGGACATACATATCGATGGAATACTTTAAGCAGAAGATTAAGCAAGGCGAGGTCGGCTCTTCTGCAATGCCACACAAGGTAAACCCTATTGATTTTGAGAATGCTGAGGGTAACTTAGGGATGGCCAATGCTATACTTGAGCATCTTGCGGCAAAACTTCCAGTATCACGCTTACAGAGAGATTTAACTGATTCAACCGTAATGCGAAACATAGGTGTTCCTTTTGCCCACACCATTATTGCATTAAAATCCATTGCAAAAGGGTTTGATAAACTAATCATAAATACCAATGCTATTTCCGCTGACCTAGAAAATAACTGGATGGTTATTGCGGAGGCTATTCAGACAATTCTACGCAGAGAAGGGTACCCAAATCCTTACGAGGCGTTAAAAGAACTTACAAGAACAAATAAAGCCATTACACAAACAAATTTCGTTCAATTTGTTGAAGGATTAAATATTACAGAATCCGTTAAAGAAGAATTGAAGAAAATCACGCCTATGAATTATTTAGGGATAAAGTAGCTATTAACAATTTATTATTTTTCCTACATTTGACACTCAACAAATTAACAACATCACGATAAATGAATCAGTATTCAAGAATTATAAAGTATTTATTTCCATATAAATGGCATGTATT
>CAZTVY010000349.1:0-3183 GCA_964617235.1 uncultured Rikenellaceae bacterium
CAATTCATAATATGAAATGTGTGTTAATCAATTTCTACTCTAAAATAAGTGCCATTTCCCTGCAATTCAATCTCGTTGAGTTTATCCAAAGGGATATTCTGTATATAGCACTTAATCATTCTAATGGTGATACCGTGCGTTACAATTGCAACCTGTTGGTTTGGATGACTTTGGGCGATAAACTTTAAACTTTCAACAACTCGGTTAAACATATCGGTAAGTGGTTCGGCATCGCTAATTGGTGCGGTGTAATCGAAATTATCGGGAAATTTTTTCCCTTCCATCTCGCCCATACCACGTTCCATTAAATGCTTTAGCTCAAATATCGGTGCTTCGGTTTGATGTTTTTGTACTATTTCTGCTGTAATACGGGCTCTTTTAAGCGGACTGGTGTAGATTGCATCCAATCTGAACCGCGATAGCAGTTTGGCAACAGCTTCGGCTTGTGCAATTCCATTGGGAGTTAATGTACCCTCGGTTTGTCCCTGGCAAATTCGTTGGCTATTCTCAACCGTTTCGCCGTGCCTGACTACAAAAATCTCAGCCATTTTGTTGGTTAACTTTTTGTCGCATACGTTCCGAAACAAGGAATACTGCAGGTTTTCCTGAGTTTGGGTTGATTTGGGTGATTACTAAGGTGCCATATACCTGCTCAATATTCTGGTAGGTAAGCACATCGAACGGGGTGCCCTGACAGTGTAGGTTTCCGTTTTTCATCATCAACAGGTAATCACAGTACTCGCTGGCAAGATTTAGGTCGTGGATAATCATCAGCACGGTTAATCCCATTTCGTGATTTAGGCGTTGTAGTAGGTTTAGCACTTGAACCTGATGCGTAATGTCGAGGTGCGATGTAGGCTCATCGAGCAGCAAAAGTTCTGGTTCTTGCGTTAATGCTTGCGCGATGGCTGCAAGCTGTTGCTCGCCACCGCTGAGCTGCCTCATTGGCTTATCTTTTAAGTGATAAGTGTTTGTGAGCCGCATATACTTTTCGGCAATGGAATAATCATCCTCCGATTCAAAGAACTGGAAAGGCTTGCGGTATGGTAATCTACCCAGAAGTATATAATCCTCCACGGTTAAATCGCCTATATCGGGAAACTGGCTAACAATAGCCATTTTCTGCGCTCGCTGTTTGTTTGTTAGGTGCGAAAGGTTAACATCATTCAAATTAACCGAACCACTTTTAAGCGGAATATCGCCAGCAATGCCACGGAAAAGGGTTGTTTTTCCAGAACCGTTAGGCCCAATAATCCCTGCAAATGACCCTTTGGGCAATGTAAAGTTGATATTGCCAAGCGAGAATGCCCCAGCATATCCGCAACTTAAATTATCTATTTTGATGAAGTTGTCCATTTAGCTGAGTTTCGATTTTCGCCTGATATTACTTAGCACTACCATAAACACAACGCCACCAACCATTCCAGTAATAACACCTATAGGTAATTCGCTTGGGGCGATAATTGTTCGTGCAATAATATCGCTTAGTACCAAAAACAGTCCGCCACCTAAAAATGAGCTGAGCAGAAGAATCCTGTAATCGGTTCCAACAATTTGCCTAGCCATATGCGGAATAATCAATCCAACAAAACCAATTACTCCTGCAACCGATACGCAAGCCCCAGCCATTAACGAGGCAATTACGAACAGTATTTGTATTGATGTTGATGCGTTAATTCCTAAATGCGTAGCCTTAGCCTGCCCTAGCTGAAGCGCATTTAGCGGGCGGGCAAACAGGTACGATGCTATTAATCCAATAATCGATATTGATATTATCACCCGAATTAGGTTTGTATTTGGCTCATCAAGCGAGCCCATAACCCAGAATACGATGCCGTGCAACTTATCGGTGGTGGAAACCGACATCAAAAACATTATAATTGAAGATGTTACAAAGCTAATCATTACTCCAATTAACAGCATTCGGTTGATATCGAGGTTTCCCCGTTTCATTCCAAGTGTGTAAACAAGGAATATTGTTAGCAAAGCACCCACAAAACCAGCCAACGGAAGGGCATACATACTTGCATCGTACAAACCAAAAATCACCACTAGAGTAACGCCCAGCGAGGCTCCGCCAGATATTCCCAGAGTGTAGGGCTCAACCAAAGGGTTACGGTAAATTCCTTGCAGTATGGCGCCTGTTAATCCTAACGAACCACCCACTGCAATGGCAAGAATTACGCGTGGTATCCTAATTTTTGTAAGGATGAAGTAATCCATTCCATCGCCACTGCTGATTATTGAGGGAATATCGGATATCGATATTTTGACCTCGCCTACCGAAACCGAATAGATTACAGCAATTACCAACGCTGCTAGCAGCGTTAAGGAGAAAAACAGCCAACTTAGGTACTTTTTTTTCATTGCTAAAATTCAATGCCTCCTCGGCTGGTTATTCCTTTATCGAATGGATGCGCAATTTTACAAATTTCGCTCACATAATCGGCCTTCTCAATTACTGCACAGGTTGCACCACGGCCTGTTAGGACTAGTTCTAGGTTTTCGGGCTTATTATCGATAAACTCAAGGAGTTTGGCTTCCTCCAGGTAGCCATCGCGCACCGAAATCAGAATCTCGTCCATAATCAGCAAATCGAATTTTTCGGTTTTAATCAGTTCTGAAAGAGTTTCTATTCCTTTTGCCACATCTGTGCGAATTTCATTCTCATCCAATGTTTTATCGAGATGAGGATGCCCTTTGGCAAAAACCAAAACCTTTACGCCAAGCTTATCAAGAACACCAATTTCGTGATAGCCGTACTTATCGGGATTCTTGTGAAACGATGAGTAGCAAACCTTTAGTCCATAACCAATGGCACGTACGGCCAATCCAACAGCAGTGGTGGTTTTGCCCTTTCCGTTACCTGTGTAAATATGAATTAAGCCGGCCATATCTATTTGGAATAAATTAAGTTGATTACTCGTTCAAGGGTTTTTACAAAGGTAACAGGAGTTGGAGTACAAGCATCGTTTGAATCGATAATAAAGATTTTTTTGTTTCTTGCAGCGTTGAGCGTTGAGTAACTCTCCCAAACATTTTTCTCCTCGTTGCCAACAATTCCCATTGTTACAATGAATATCACATCGGGGTTCGATGCAATAACAGCCTCGCGGGTAATTGAGCCTGTTTTTGTGGTTGTAACAACGTTTTTACCACCAGCAAGTAGAATGTAGTCGTTCA
>CAZTVY010000350.1:0-3178 GCA_964617235.1 uncultured Rikenellaceae bacterium
GAGGTGGAAATAGTTTCCGATACAGGAAGTTTAAAGCCATTGATGAAATCGGCCAAGCTTGATAGTTATAAAGGACAGCAGGTGTCAATCTTTTCAACCAATAGTGAAACTGTAATCTACACAAAAAATCTAAAATATCCCATAGTCAATCAAACAATACCCGAATGGTGGATGGGAACACTGAATGAGAGTCTTGGTGATTGGTTTGAGTTGGTTTTTGCCCCTGGCCCTATTATTGTATATCAAAAATTTTAAACTATTCTTTCATTTTGTAATGTTTATAATGATTTGTTTATCATTTATTTAATTTAATTATTTGTAATTGTATTTTGAAATTAATTACAAATTGTTACTTTTACGCTGGGACTAAACAAACGTTTTACGCATTATGAAGTACATTAATTCCGTAATTATCGGAACGGGTAGTTATATTCCTTCCGTTAGGGTGACTAATAAAGAGTTTGCCCGTCACATCTTTTTTAATAAGGATGAATCAGCCATTGAGACTTTGGTTGAAGAGGTGATATCGAAGTTTAAGGATATTACTGGGATTGAGGAGCGACGTTGGGCTACCGACGATCAGTGCGCTTCCCACATTGCAGCAATCGCGGCAGAAGAGGCCATTAAATCGGCCGGTATCGATCGCGAAACAATCGACCAGATTATTGTTGCTCATAACTTTGGCGATGTTAAGAGTGATACCATTCAAACCGATGGTGTGCCTAGTTTGGCATCGAGGGTGAAGCATTTGTTGAATATTAAAAATACTTCGTGCATTCCTTACGATATTTTATTTGGTTGCCCAGGTTGGATTCAGGGTGTGATTCAGGCCGATTCCTATATCAAGTCTGGGCTGGCTAAACGTTGCTTGGTAATTGGTGCCGAAACATTGTCTAGAGTAATTGATAAACACGACCGTGATTGTATGATTTTTGCCGATGGGGCAGGGGCTACAATTGTTGAGGCTGTGGAGTCCGATGAGAAATTTGGTATTCTATCCTCAGCAGTGATGTCTCATACAGGACCGGAGGTTGATTACCTCTATATGGGTAAGTCATATCACCCAAATACCGACCTTAAAGTTCGTTATATCAAAATGGATGGACGGAAAATCTACGAGTACTCTTTGAATAATGTGCCTGCAGCCATGAAAATTGCTATGGATAAATCGGGAGTTCCCGCCGAAGAACTTAAGAAGATTATTATTCATCAGGCCAACGAGAAGATGGATGAGGCTATTGTAGTGCGTTTTATTCGTCAATGTAAATTGAGTAAAACATCTGCCGAGTTAATGCCAATGAGCATTAAAGAGTTGGGTAATAGTTCGGTGGCAACCATTCCTACTTTATACGATTTACTCCTTAGAAATAAGGTTGAAAATCATAAGATTTACAAGGGCGATATCATTATGTTTGCGTCTGTTGGTGCAGGAATGAATATCAATGCAATAGTATATAGGCAGCAATAACTAGTGTATAGTAGTTTATAGTTTTTAGTAAAAAAGGAAAAGCAAGGAATCCCTTGCTTTTCCTTTTTTTACACTTTCTACTTGTAGTTTGGCTTAATTCTATGCTTAGTTGACTGTTCGTAGGAGTATGCAATTTCAATTAATAGAGGCTCGCTCCACGCTTTACCGAAGAATGATATACCGACTGGCAATCCATCTATATTTCCCATTGGAACGGTGACGTTTGGGTACCCTGCAATTGCAGCATACGACGAACTGCTTCCTAAATAGTTGTCGCCATTTATAAGGTCGGTTTTCCAAGCAGGTGCACCTGTTGGGGCAATAAGCGCATCAAGTTTATTGGCGTTCATAATCTTGTCGATACCATTTTCACGAATGCCCTTCATCATCAGGTCCAATGCTTTTTTATATTCTGCCGATTCAATATCCCCTTTCGATTGTGCCAACTCTAGCAGTTGTTGGTCGAAATACCTTAGTTCAACAGAGTCTTTCAGGTTGAAAGCAATTAACTCCTCAATACTTTTGATAGGAGCGTTATTGCCTAAAGTGGTAAAGTACTTGTTTAAACCATCCTTAAATTCAAAAAGCATCACCTCAAACGAGGCATTGTTAATCTCTCTCTCAATTGGAAATGATATTTCAACAACCTCGGCACCGGCTTTTTTAATATCGTCAACAGCCTTTTTCATTAAAGTGTCAACATTGTGATGAAATCCGGAAATATTCGTCAGTAGTCCTATTCTTTTGCCTTTAAGTCCGTCGGTTTTTAGGAATTGGGTATAATCGGTGTATGTTTTTGCATTTGCATCAAGTGTTTTGGAATCGCTAGAGTCTATTCCTACCATAACTCCTAAACTGATAGCAATATCTTCAACGCTCCGAGCCATTGGGCCGGGGGTGTCCTGTGTAAATGAAATGGGGATTATTCCTGTTCTGCTAATCAGTCCCACGGTTGGCTTTAGACCAACTATTCCGTTGTTATTGGATGGGCAAACTATTGAACCGTTAGTTTCGGTTCCAATGGCAAAGGCGCAAAGATTTGCCGATACGGCAACCCCTGAGCCAGAGCTCGAACCGCAAGGGTTTCTGTCCAATTCGTAAGGGTTACGTGTTTGTCCACCAACACCGCTCCATCCGCTTGACGAAAGGCTTGCCCTAAAATTAGCCCACTCGCTCAAATTTGCTTTGGCAATAATTACAGCACCAGCCTCTCGGAGTTTTGCTGCAACCCAGCTGTCTTTCTCTACAAACGAGTTTTTAAGTACAACTGCGCCTGCTGTTGTAGGCATATTATCTTTTGTGTCTATATTGTCTTTTAGAATAACCGGAATTCCGTGCAACGGGCCTCTGCATTTGCCTTCGGCAAGTTCTTTGTCTAACTCCGTTGCTATTTTAAGAGCATCGGGGTTTACAGCTATAATGGCGTTCAGCGTTGGGCCATTCTTGTCGATTTCTTCAATCCTAGAAAGGTAATCGGCAACTACTTTTGTAATGGTAAATTTACCTTGCTTATAACCTTGTTGTAGTTGAGTAATGGTTATTTCTTCGAGGTACAAAGTTTTGCTAACTTTTTGTTTGTCGGTTTTAACACAGGATACTATTGATGAGATTAGAAGGATTGAAACGAAAATCCTGAGTTGAGATGCGGTAACTTTTCTCATGGTGTTTGGTTAAGTTGGTTTTGAATATGACCAATTTACCAATTATATG
>CAZTVY010000351.1:0-3169 GCA_964617235.1 uncultured Rikenellaceae bacterium
AAAGGCTAGTGAATAGTTACATTGTTTAACCTTAATCCTGATAGCAATGGAATTTAAAATTGAAAAGCTGGAGAAACACACCCTGATAGAGGTGCTTGAAGAAAAACTTGATACCAATATTGCCCCAAGTCTAAAATCCGAATTAGTTCTTATTTCGGGAAATGGCGAACGTAATATAGTACTCGATCTCAGCAGCTGTCGCTATTGCGATTCATCAGGGTTAAGTGCAATACTTGTAGCCAATAGGTTATGCAAGAATGCTGGTGGTACATTTGTACTTACAGGTCTTACCGATGCGGTTGAGCGTTTAATTACAATTTCTCAACTTGATACTGTTTTGAACATTGCCTATTCAAGGGATGAGGCATTGCAGTTTATCGTTAAAGCTGAAAATGAAACTCAGAAGTGACATTCTCTGTAACTATTCTGGGCAGTAGTTCTGCATTACCTACAGCAAATAGATTTCCATCCGCTCATGTGATTAATTCGCATGAGCGGTTGTTTTTGGTGGATTGCGCCGAGGGAACACAAATTCAGCTTCGGCGTTACCATCAAAAAATGAATCGTATAAACCATATTTTCCTTTCGCATCTTCACGGCGACCATGTTCTGGGTATATTTGGATTAATATCTACCTTCAACCTTTTAGGACGAACAACACCCCTTAATATATATGCTCACCCCGATTTTGAGGAAATTCTCAATACCAATGTGCGATTTTTTAATGATAGAATGTCGTTTCAGGTTCTATTTCATCCTTTAAATTGTAGCATTGTTGAAACTTTATATGAGGATAAGCATCTAACTGTTTCTACATTACCATTAAGGCATAGAATGCCGACTGTAGGTTTCCTTTTCAAGGAAAAACAGCAACTCCCAAATGTTCATAAGAGTTTAATCAATAAATATTCTATTGGTTTAGCCGATATTGTTAGGATAAAGAATGGCGAGGATTTTATTACCCATTCGGGTGACGTAATACCAAACTCTGAGTTAACGTTTCAAAGCCATATTCCCCGTTCGTATGCGTATTGCTCCGATACTTTCTACAGCGAACGATTAGTAGGCTTAGTTAAGGATGTAGATTTGCTTTACCACGAGGCAACCTTTTTGAGTAAGGATATAAATTTAGCCAAGCAAACCGGTCACTCAACCGCAGCACAAGCAGCAACCGTAGCACAGAAAGCAAATATAGGAAAGTTGATTATTGGTCATTTCTCATCGCGCTATAAAAATGCACTTCAGCACGAAGTTGAGGCTCGCGAAATATTCCCTAATACTTTCGCCATAGAGGATGGTCAGGTTTACGAAATAGTTGAGAAACCCAGTCTTTTGTAGAATTTATGTAGGAATCCTTTGTAGTGTATCGTATATAACACCCCTGCTATCTTCAAACTTCAGTCTTCCAACTTTTTCATTCTGTCAATTTTTGTTATAATTCGCAAAGCATCTGCTTAAAGCATAGGTGTATTCAGCTTTATTTACTACCTTTGCAAAACTGTAAAATTTTTTACCGATGCATCAAAAAGTTGTTATTTTAGATTTTGGTTCCCAATACACACAGCTCATTGCCCGTAGAATTCGAGAGTTGAATGTTTACTGCGAGATTTATCCCTACAATCACTATCCTGAATTAGATTCCACAGTTAAAGGGATAATCCTTTCTGGGAGTCCATTTTCAGTGCGCGACCCTAAAGCTCCAATGCCCGATTTATCAGGAATAAAAGGAAAATACCCTTTGCTTGGTATATGCTATGGTGCGCAATTATTGTCGCATACCAATGGAGGAGAAGTTCTTCCATCCAAAATAAGGGAGTATGGACGTGCAACAATGGAGGTTGTTGATGGTACTTGTCCACTTTTTAAGGATTTATCGGCAAGTTCTCAGATATGGATGTCGCATGGCGATACAATTGCGAAAGTACCCAATAATTTCAAAATAACAGCTAGCACAGCCGATGTTAAGGTTGGTGCATTTCAGGTTTTAGGCGAAAAAACCTATGGGATTCAATTCCATCCAGAGGTTTATCACTCAACAGAAGGTTCTAAGTTATTAAAGAACTTTGTGGTTGGTATTTGTGGTTGTGACCAATCGTGGACACCCGCTTCGTTCATTGAGGAATCCATAGCGATGTTAAGAAAAACCCTTGGAAACGACAAAGTTGTTCTTGGCTTATCAGGGGGCGTTGATTCATCAGTAGCAGCAATACTTCTGCATAAAGCCATAGGAAAGAATCTTACCTGTATTTTTGTTGATAACGGTTTGCTTCGTAAAAATGAGTTTCACGATGTGCTCGATTCTTACCAACATTTAGGCTTAAATGTAATTGGTGTTGATGCAAGTCAGAAATTTTATAACGATTTAAAGGGAGTGACTGACCCTGAGGCAAAGCGAAAGGTTATTGGTCGCGATTTTGTTGAGGTATTTGACGTTGAGGCAAAGAAACTAACCGATGTAAAATGGTTAGGTCAAGGTACAATTTACCCCGATGTTATTGAGTCAGTATCAGTTAAAGGTCCATCTGCAACAATAAAGTCGCATCACAATGTTGGTGGCTTGCCTGAGAAGATGAATCTTAAGGTAATAGAGCCATTAAAACTACTTTTCAAGGACGAGGTTCGTTTAGTTGGCAAGGAGTTAGGTTTACCTGCGGCTATTCTTGGCCGTCATCCATTCCCAGGTCCTGGTCTAGGTATTCGTATTCTTGGCGAGGTAACTGCCGAAAAGGTTAAGTTGCTCCAGGAGGCCGATAGTATTTATGTTCAAGGATTGAAGGAAACAGGCTTATACGAGAAAATTTGGCAGGCAGGAGTTATTCTATTGCCAGTTCAGTCCGTAGGAGTTATGGGCGATGAGCGTACATACGAGTTTGTGGTTGCGCTAAGAGCCGTTACCTCTACCGATGGAATGACGGCAGATTGGTATCCATTTCCCCACGAATTTTTGGCACGAATTTCGAACGAAATAATTAACAGGGTTAAGGGCATAAATAGGGTTGTTTACGATGTTAGTTCTAAACCACCTGCCACAATTGAGTGGGAATAAGTTAGTTGTCTTTGAACTTAATTTGCTTTTTTAGGTTTTACTTTTTCACTTCATATAATTGTCATGATTAGACGGTTTGTAATTCTATCGGCTTTAGTAATTTCTACTATTTTGAGTGTTAGC
>CAZTVY010000352.1:0-3164 GCA_964617235.1 uncultured Rikenellaceae bacterium
AAGGAACTATTCCTCACGAGCAAGAAGCTAAGTATGGTGGAGCACAAGTGCTTATCAGACCTGCTTCGCACGGTACTGGTGTAAAGGCTGGTGGTGCGATGCGCGCCGTACTTGAGAGCGTTGGTGTTACTGACGTGCTTGCAAAATCTAAGGGTTCATCAAACCCTCACAACCTTGTGAAAGCAACCGTTATGGCTTTGCTTGAGTTACGCGATGCTCACACCATTGCTGAACAACGTGGTGTTAACATGAATAAAGTATTTAACGGTTAAGACTACTATATAATATGGCAAAGATTAAAGTAACCCAAATCAAGAGTTTAATAGGACAATCGGAGCGTCAACGCAGCACGATGCGATCTCTTGGTATTCGTAAAATGCATCAGACCGTGGAGGTTGAGGCTAATCCTCAAATTCTTGGAATGATTGAGAAGGTAAAACATCTTGTTCGTATTGAACAATAGTTGGCTTAACCCATATAAAGATTTTAGCTATGAAATTAAGCAATTTAAAACCTGCTGAAGGATCAACCCACAGAGAGAAGAGAATTGGACGTGGACAAGGATCTGGTCACGGTGGAACCTCCACAAGAGGACATAAAGGAGCTCAATCTCGCTCTGGTTACTCCAGAAAGATTGGTTTCGAGGGTGGTCAGATGCCTATTCAGCGTCGTCTTCCTAAGTCTGGGTTTAAAAATCCGTTCCGTACTGAATATAAAGCTATCAATATTAGTGTACTTCAAACTATTGCTGAGAAAAATGGTCTTTCAACTATAGATGTTGAAAGTCTAATCAGCGCTGGTTACATTTCCCGCAACGATCTTGTTAAGATTTTGGGTAATGGTACATTAACAGCAAAATTAGAGGTAAAGGCTCATGCCTTCTCTAAGAAAGCAATTGAGGCAATTGAAGCAGCAAAAGGAACCGTCGTAAAACTCTAAGTTAATGAAAGCCTTTTTCCAAACATTAAAGAATATTTACAAGATAGAGGATCTGCGCAAGCGGATTCTCTATACTCTTGGTATTCTACTAATTTATCGCCTAGGTAGTTTTGTTGTACTGCCAGGCCTTGATCCTGAAAAACTAGGAGCGCTTCAAGAGCAAACCAAGGATGGTATTATGGGACTTCTCGATATGTTTTCGGGTGGAGCTTTTCATAATGCATCTATTTTTGCTCTAGGTATCATGCCTTACATTTCTGCATCTATTGTGGTGCAGTTGCTAGGTATTGCAATACCATATTTTCAGCGTTTACAGAAGGAGGGCGAGAGTGGAAGAACAAAAATCAACCAAATTACTCGTTTCTTAACTGTTATCATTCTAATGCTTCAAGGTCCTGCATACTTAGCTAACCTTCATGCTCAACTCCCCGAGGCTGCATTTGTATTAAAAGGTACTATGTTTACAATATCTTCTACAATTATATTGATAGCAGGTACCATGTTTATAATGTGGCTTGGTGAGAAGATTACTGATAAGGGTATTGGTAATGGTATTTCACTAATCATTATGATAGGTATTATTGCCCGCTTACCTTTTGCATTGTTTGCCGAATTCTTCTCAAGATCAGAAGAACTCTCCGGAGGTCTTGTAATGTTCTTGGTTGAGTTAATTATACTATTCGTTGTGTTTATGTTCACCATCCTTCTTGTACAAGGTACTCGAAAGATTCCTGTACAGTATGCAAAACGAATTGTTGGGAACAAGCAATACGGTGGCGTACGCCAATATATTCCTTTGAAAGTGAATGCAGCTGGCGTTATGCCAATCATTTTTGCTCAAGCATTGATGTTTATTCCTATGCTTTTTGCAAGATTTGATGCTACTGCAGGAATTGCTGCTGCATTTAATTACACAGGTTTTCTTTACAACTTTACATTTGCAATTCTAATCATCCTTTTCACATATTTCTATACAGCCATTACCATTAATCCAAATCAAATGGCTGAGGATATGAAAAAGAACGGTGGATTTATTCCTGGTGTAAAGCCTGGCAAGAAAACTGTTGAATATCTTGATTCAATAATGTCACGAATTACTCTTCCTGGTTCAATATTCTTAGCAATTGTAGCAATTTTACCTGCTTTTGCAACGATGTTTGGAGTAAACAACCAGTTTGCACATTTCTTTGGCGGTACCTCATTGTTAATTCTTGTGGGTGTTGTTTTAGATACACTCCAACAAATTGAGAGCCACTTGCTAATGAGACATTATGACGGATTGATGAAATCTGGTAGAATCAAAGGCAGAGCTGGTACATTTTAAGGCGAGAGCCTAATAAGTTCTTTATAATGCTTTTTACAAAAACCGAGGAAGAAATTGAGTTATTGAGGCTAAACAACGATTTAGTTTCGAAGACATTAGCCGAAGTAGCCAAGATTATTCGTCCGGGAATTACTACAAAAGAGCTAGACCGAAGGGCAGAAGAGTTTATCCGCGATAATGGTGCAAAGCCAGGATTCTTAGGATATAACGGGTATCCCGCAACTCTCTGCACATCGGTTAACGACTCTGTGGTTCACGGAATCCCTTCCTCCTATGCGCTACGCGATGGCGATATAGTTTCGGTTGATTGCGGGACTTTCTTGCACGGATTTTACGGCGACTCTGCATTTACATTTGCAGTTGGCGAGGTAAAACCAGAAGTGCAGCGGCTGTTAAATGTTACCCGCGAATGCCTTGGGAAAGGCGTTGAAGCAGCAGTGGACGGATTGAGAGTGGGAGATATCTCATTCGCAGTTCAAACACACGCTGAGATTAACGGATACTCTGTTGTACGCGAGTTGGTTGGACATGGTTTAGGCAGAAATATGCACGAAAAACCGGAGGTTCCCAACTATGGTGCTAGAGGTAGAGGTTCTAAACTCGTTGAAGGACTGGTTATATGTATAGAGCCTATGGTTAACATGGGCACAAAAAGTGTTTACCAGGACAAGGATGGCTGGACTATTCGAACACAGGATAGGAAACCATCGGCACACTTCGAGTTGGCCGTTGTAGTTAGAAAGGGGAAAGCCGAAACGCTTTCAACCTTTAGTTATATTGATGAAGTTTTACGTAGAAGTTAAATTTTTAAAAGCGAATGTCGAAACAAACTGCTATTGAGAAAGATGGAACTATTGTTGAAGCACTATCCAACGCAATGTTTAGGGTATGGCTTGATAAT
>CAZTVY010000353.1:0-3159 GCA_964617235.1 uncultured Rikenellaceae bacterium
CGAAAAGCCAAGCATACCAAATCAAAATCGGTTTACGATTTAAGAAACAAACTAATTCGCTTTGGAGTATCGCGCGGATTTGATATGGGCTTGGTGATTGATGTGGTGAATGGGATTGTGAAAAGCGAAATAGTATAAAACGTTACTGTTTCACCACCCTAGTTGTTCCCACAAACTCATTATTAACAAGTACCCTTACGAGGTATAACCCAGGTTTAACGTTGATATTCTTTAAATTCAACTCAAAATTATCAATGCTTACCTCCGCGGATGTTGACCATGCTGTATAGCCCGATATATCAACCAAGTCTACCCTTGCTCTTCCAGGTTTATTATAAGCAACTATTAGGTTGAAATTATCAACAAATGGATTTGGATATGCTTTTACGGTAGGTTTATAACGACCTAAATCGTCCATTCCATCAACAACGCAACTTCCGGGGATATTGCCATCGAGCCACTCCAAACGTTCTGCAATAAAATTCTTCATGTAGTCAATTTCCTCCTCGTAGGAGTTGCCAATAAAGTAATTTGGCCAAACATAAACTCCAAAAATTGGGTATTTCTGGAAATTTCGTACCCGAGCCTCGGCAATTGCAGTAGTGCAACTATCAACCAATGCAAAAACTGACTCATCGCTTAGTTTACCCTTTCGCAAACTTTCCCAACGGCATTTTAGCCTTGAGGTAAACCTGTTGTCCTGCATAAATTTTCCCCACCAAAATGGAACAGGATAAGAGTCATCGGGATGAATGGACTCAAACACCCAGCCATCGGTTCGTTCTCCATAGTAGTAGTTGGCATTACCAAAGGTTAAGTCGTAATCCCACATTGGCCCAAAGCGGAGCCTCCCTCCTTTGCTGTCTTTATCCTTATGCAGAAATGTGCTAATTCGATAAGCATCAATATTTTTTGAGAGTTCATTGATTAGGAAATAATCCACTAGCGATGGCATATCAACATACTTATAGTAACCTGTTGAAATATTGTTCCAGTTGGAGCCCATAAGTGTATTCTCAAAATTGGTTATATAATTCTGAATATAGTTCTTTTGGGAAGAGAGTAACCGTTCAGTTTTTGGGTAGTGCCAGTAAAACAAAACCTGGTTTCCATTGGTGTTGTAGGGTGAACTCCATGCAAACTCATCCCAATCACCTTTGTCAATTTTCACAATATAACCACCGGTTAAATCGTCACCCTGAATGTCTGTTTCATCAAGTTTTGAAATATCAACTCGACTTTTATCGCGACGTATTTTTTCGACCAGAATGTACAGCCCAGCATAATCGTCATTAATTAACACTTCGCAGAAAGCGGTTCGTGGAGCGTAGGAGCCAAATCGTCGACCCAAAGCATAACTAAGGGCATTCCTAATTAACGATTTATCGTTATAGGGACCATAAAGCACCCAGTCGTTGCCAGCAGGCATTCCAAGTAAAGAAGCATCAATATTAATCTGCAAATCATCAATCAATTCAATATTATAATTCTTTTTGGGCCAATCGTTGAAAAACGAAGACTGTCCATGATACTCAATATGAATAGAGCCATTATAGGTGAATCTTGCATCGGAAATGGAGTTACGCCCATCCTTGTTGTCAACAACCTTCATTGAGGCAACAATGTCTGCATCCCTATTAATGCTTTGTCCATGAGTATCAATAATAATAATGGGCAAATTACTATTGAGATTCTCAACCGGTGCAGCAAACCAACTTGGGGTTGGAGAGAAATAATTTGAGGTAGATGACACTCCAAACGACAGGTAAGGTCGAAGACTTAAGTCCGACGATGAGATTGATGTATTATGAACCTCTAGGGCTAACACATTTTCGCCTTGCACAAGTATTGACTGAATTTGGCTGTAGTTAAAGTAGAAGGCCTGGGGTGTTCCTCCGCTATACATAACAGCCTCCCTATCGGTATTAGAAGGTGTATCCCACTGAACATTTGCTCCGCTAAGGCCAGAAGAGCGTGCAATCTCAACACCATTTATCCAAGCAATAAAAGCATCGTCATAATCGACGTGAAGCAGAGCTGCAGCAATATCATTTTTATTGGTAATGGTAAATACTTTCCTTACGCTTACCGATAAGCAATTTGAAGTTACTGTAATATCATCGTTATCTCCATACCCAAAACCGCCATTGCCAAGTAGCCATCCTGAATCATTAAAACCTACAGTGTTCCAGCCGTTAGGCGATGCTGACTCGTTAACCCTATATCGCCATTGATTTTCAGAAAAAACAGCAGTTTCCCAATGATTAACGGACTGTGAAAAACCATTTTCGATGTTAACAATTAATATTACTACTAGGACTAAAAAGAAACGGGCTACTTGCATAATATTGCTATAAATTCGGGGCAAGGTATAAAAAAAGTAGTTATCAGCATTTGACAAAGTGCGGTTTTGTAAAAGAAAGAATCTTGCGGTTTTTCAACAAAAAAATTGCCTCAGTTTTTGAGGCAGTTTTTGGTATTACAACTATTTAAATTCTTTAGAAATATTGCTTGCAATTTCAACAAACCTTTCCGGTGTTAATTTCAACTTTGGCTTATGAAAATCGATATCCGATTCCCTATTTAGTGGAACCAAATGGATATGGGCGTGAGGAACCTCAAGACCTAGAACCGCAACACCAATGCGCTTACAGGGCACAACTCTTTCAACCGCTTTTGCCACACGTTGTGTAAATAGCGTGAGTCCCGAAAGTGTTTCGGGATCAAGATCGAACAGATAGTCAACCTCCTGCTTAGGAATAACAAGCGTATGACCTTCGGCCAATGGATTGATATCCAAAAAGGCATAAAACCTCTCATCTTCGGCTACCTTGTACGAGGGGATTTCACCTTTTACAATACGAGAGAAGATAGTTGCCATATATTTTTGATTTTAAAGGGAAATATCAAGAATTTTAAAACTCATCATCCCCGAGGGAACTTGTACCTCAACCTCATCGCCAACCTTTTTACCAATCAATGCTTTTGCAATTGGAGTAGCTATGGAGAGTTTCCCTTCCTTAAGGTTAGCCTCCGATTCCGCCACCAATGTATAAACCAACTCTGCATTGGTTTTAAGGTTTTTAATTTTAACCTTGTTTAATATCTGGACTTTATCGGTATCAATTTTCGATTCGTCAATAATTCTGGCATTGGCAA
>CAZTVY010000354.1:0-3149 GCA_964617235.1 uncultured Rikenellaceae bacterium
CCCTGCAGGAGATTGAGCAAGAAACTGGTCGTAAGGTAAATACAATTCTTCAGTTACGATTACACCCTGCCATTATAGAACTTAAAAATAGAATAGATCAAGGACCAAAGGATAAAATTTACGATATTGATTTAACCTATATTACTAGCCGTGGACGCTGGTATTTTATATCGTGGAAGGGTGATATTCAAAAGTCAGGTGGTGTTGCTACAAATATTGGAGTTCATTTTTTCGATATGCTTACCTGGATTTTTGGTGATGTTAAGGATAATAAGGTACATTTATCAAACCCCGATAAGACCGCAGGATATTTGGAACTTGAAAGAGCAAGGGTACGTTGGTTTCTTAGTGTTGATTATAACGATGTACCTCAGAATATTAAGGAAAAAGGACAACGTACATTCCGGTCTATTACAATTGAAAATCAAGAGTTGGAGTTTAGTGAAGGTTTTACCGATTTACATACCAATAGCTATAAAGGAATCCTTGCCGGCAAAGGATTTGGATTATCCGATGCAAAAAATTCGATACAAACAGTTTATAGTATAAGAAATAGTTCACCGCTTGGATTGGTTGGTGATTATCATCCATTTTGTAAAAACATCTTATAAATTTCTAAAGTATGTATCAGGAGCTGATCGAAAAAAAAGAAAAGTTGGCCGTAATTGGGCTTGGATACGTAGGACTTCCTATAGCCCTTGAGTTCGCCAGAAAGTTATCCGTAATAGGTTTCGATATTAAGCCCGATAGGGTTGAACTAATGAAAAAGGGTGTTGACCCAAGCCGTGAACTCAATTCCAATGCGTTTGTAGATTGTGATATTGAGTACACATCAAATTTAGATGATATTAGAAAGGCAAAATTCTATGTTGTTGCTGTTCCAACTCCAATAGATGAACACAATTTACCCGATTTAAAGCCTTTACTTGCAGCTACTCGAACTGTGGGACAAGTTTTAAAAAAAGGTGATTATGTGGTTTATGAATCAACGGTATATCCTGGATGTACAGAGGAAGATTGTGTACCCTTATTAGAAGAGTTGTCAGGTTTAAAACATATAAAAGACTTCAAGGTAGGTTTCTCTCCGGAGCGAATTAACCCTGGAGACAAGGAGCATACATTGATAACTATCAAGAAAGTTACATCTGGATGCGATGCTGAGTCATCTGAGGAGATTGCCAAAACTTATGAATTAATAATTAAGGCAGGAGTACATCGTGCTAGTTCAATAAAGGTTGCTGAGGCTGCCAAAATTATTGAGAATACTCAACGAGATATAAATATCGCATTTATGAATGAACTCTCAATAATCTTTAATCGTATGGGAATAAATACTTTTGAGGTGTTGGAGGCTGCGGGTACAAAATGGAATTTTCTGAAATTTTTTCCAGGTTTAGTAGGTGGACATTGTATTGGGGTTGATCCTTACTATCTTGTATATAAGGCTAAAGAGCTGGGATATCACCCTCAAATTATTAGTGCAGGTCGCTTTATTAATGATTCCATGGGTGGTTATGTGGCTAAGCAAACTGTAAAAAAGATAATTGCAGCGGATAAGAATCCAAAAGAGGCACGTGTTTTAATTATGGGCGTAACGTTTAAAGAGAACGTTAGCGATATAAGAAATTCCAAGGTTGTAGATATATATAATGAGCTTAAATCGTTTGGAATTGATAAAATTGATGTTGTGGATGCTTTTGCGGATGCCCATGAGGTTAGAGAGGAGTATGGCTTTGAAATGGTAAAAGAACAAACAGGAAAGTACGATGCAATAATAGTTGCCGTAAGTCATGTTCAATACCTAAACTTACAAGAATCATGGTTTAAGCAGTATGCTGCTGAACGTTGTGTTTTTGTAGATGTTAAGGGAATTTATAGGTCAAAAATTAGTGAATTAACTTATTGGAGTTTATAAGTCATTATTAATTGAATTTTATGATGCAAGTAAAAAATATCTGCTGTATTGGTGCTGGCTATGTGGGTGGCCCTACAATGGCTGTAATAGCCCTTAAAAATCCTAACATCAAGGTTAATGTTGTTGATATAAATCCTGAAAGAATTGCGGCTTGGAATACCGATGATTTACCAGTTTATGAACCTGGTTTGCTTGAGGTTGTTAAGCAGGCTAGAGGTAAAAATCTATTCTTTAATACTGATATTGAAACTGGTATTAAGGAAGCTGACATGATATTTATTAGCGTTAATACTCCTACTAAAACATTTGGTGTAGGTAAGGGCCGTGCTGCTGATTTGCGTTTTGTAGAATTGTGTGCAAGGCAAATAGCTCAACTTTCAACTACCGATAAAATTGTCGTTGAAAAATCAACATTACCAGTTAGAACTGCTCAAGCGGTAAAAACAATCCTTTCAGAGACTGGTAATGGCATAAAGTTTCAGGTATTATCGAATCCCGAGTTTCTTGCAGAAGGAACAGCTATTCAGGACTTAATGCAGCCCGATAGAGTTCTAATTGGTGGCGATCAAACGAATGAAGGACTCGCTGCTATTGAGGCATTAACTTCAGTTTATGCCAGCTGGGTACCTCGCGAACGTATCATACAAACTCGGTTATGGTCCTCAGAATTATCAAAGTTGACTGCAAATGCGTTTCTTGCTCAAAGAATATCCTCAATAAACAGTATATCCGCCCTATGTGAAGTAACTGGGGCTGATGTGGATGAAGTAGCCTATGCAATTGGTTCTGATAGTAGAATTGGACCAAAATTCTTAAAATCATCCGTTGGTTTTGGCGGTTCTTGTTTCCAAAAGGATATACTTAACTTAGTATATCTGTGTGAATACTTTGGTTTGCCTGAAGCAGCCGCTTACTGGGAGCAGGTTATCATTCTTAACGACTACCAGAAGAGGAGGTTTGCTATGAATATTATTCAAACACTGTTCAACACAGTATCGGGAAAGAAAATTGCAATGCTTGGATGGGCCTTTAAAAAAGACACCAACGATACACGAGAGAGTGCTGCCATTTATGTTTCAGACCACCTTTTGAACGACATGGCTAACGTGTGGGTTTATGATCCTAAAGTGCCAGAAAAGGCGATGTATGAGGATTTGGATTATCTTGCAACAAGGTCGAAAGACGAAAATCGAAAGTTGCTAAAAGTTGTAAATGATCCCTATGAGGCTTGTAA
>CAZTVY010000355.1:0-3148 GCA_964617235.1 uncultured Rikenellaceae bacterium
TATGTTTATATGGCATTCGTTAAACATAATATGGGAGAATTTCGTTTTTGCTTAATTATCACTTTAATCAAACTAAACAATAATTTCATTTTTTAAAATAGTCGATTTATCAAACAAATATTAGTGTGGTTGACAAATCTAATTTATATGTTTTATATTTACATTGATGATTGAAACAGATAATATGAAGCCATTAAGGATAGAAGCCGCTATTGATTCACCCGAAGTATTTTTCGACCCTGAAACCAATATCTTCTCCATATCAGGCATTTCGCATCCCGAAAATGCCAAGGAGTTCTATCAGGAGATTTTGATTTGGCTTGACGAGTACTACGAGCATATGAAAAGTAAAAATCCTGTCAAAATCATTGTTGACCTAAATTTCAAGTATATCAACTCATCCTCCTATAAGTACTTAAGAGAAGTTTTACGTAAGATATCGAACTTCAAGAATGGTAATTTCACCATTGAGGTTATTTGGAACTACCACGAAGAGGATGAAGAATTACTCCACGAAGGTGTTGTGCTGTTTGAACTTCCTGAAATTAGTTTGCCCTACAGATGTATTCCTTACTGCTAATCGTTGTAAGAAAGTATAAATTCAGTTCTGGACATCATACTTTTTAGCAGTTTATGAAGAACCCTCAAATCTTCAATATTAACTTTTGCCTTTAGTCGTCCAGATTCTCCATCTACACTTAGGTACGATTGCAAATCCTCGGGATTATACCCAGTAATTTTCGAAAAAGCGCTACACAGAACCTTAATATCCTGATTCTGCGCTAAAACGTTGAAGTTGTAAAGCAACGATATTAATGCTGCTACCACCGATGGCGAAACAACCAGTGTATTTGGACCCAACTCAATTTTACTATTGATAAATGATATTGCGGCATCGGTTCTTGCATCGAATTCACCCTCGAGTACTTCAAGCTTCAAATCGTTCAAAACATCAATCAGCTTAGGGTAGAATTGCTGCTTGATATACAAAACTTCCGCGTACTCCTCAATATGATCATCGTTTTCAAGCGTATCATACTTTGCTTTTAGCAACTTTATCCAGGCATCAAGTTCAATTGCCAAATACTCATCGGGCGGAAGGTTTTTAATTTCAGACCGAACCTTATCCAAAAATGGATTGAACTTTTGAAGGAAGTACTCCTCCACCATCAAACCCGATGTGTGAACTATATTGTCGGCAGTAAACAGTAACCCCGATTCCTCCTTCAGTTGCTTAATGCAAAGAATTATTTGTCTAACAAGCTTTGTTCTGTCCATTCCTTGATAAATAACAAGTTTGTAAATCCATCCAATTTTGTGAAATTGCACGCAAAATTGCGAAACCTCATCATCGAAAAATATCAATAAATATAGAACATTGCAGCGTAAAAACTGTTTCTGATGGTGAAATATTTAATGCAAGTACAATAATTTTTTATGACGAATATTAATCAACTCCTAGAAAAGGACAACTTTTCCAAAGAGGAACTCGTTCAACTCCTCAGTGTTACAGGCGAAGAAAAAACTCAACTTTTCACAAAGGCCGCAGAGATTAAGGAAAAATATATTGGCCGAAAGGTTTACTTCCGTGGTCTTATTGAAATGTCGAACATTTGCAGCAAGAACTGTTTTTACTGCGGGATAAGAGCAGGAAACAATGCAGTGAAACGCTACACCCTTACTGACGACGAAGTAATTGATGCAGCAAAATTTGCCTGGGAAAACAAGTACGGCAGTATTGCTTTGCAAACTGGCGAAGTTAACACCAAGGAGTATGTAGATAGAATTGAAACACTGCTCGAAAAAATCAACGCTGCCACTAATAATGAGTTGGGAATAACGCTATCGTTGGGTGAGCAAACCGAGGAAACCTACCGCAAGTGGTTCAACAAGGGCGGTGTAAGGTATCTACTTAGGATAGAAAGCTCCAACAGGGAACTTTACGCAAAACTTCACCCCAACGACAAGCATCATATTTATGACGAACGTATTGAATGCCTAAAGGCATTACGCCGAGTGGGCTACCAAGTTGGAACTGGCGTAATGATAGGATTACCTTTCCAAACCCTAGAGCATTTAGCCGAAGATTTACTTTGGATTAAAAAAATGGACATTGATATGGTGGGAATGGGGCCATACGTAGAGCATCCCAACACACCATTATATGAATTTAAGGGCTCTCTGTTACCACTAAAAGAGCGATTTGACCTAGCACTTAAAATGACCGCCCTTTTAAGAATAATTATGAAAGACATCAATATTGCTGCACCAACCGCACTTCAGGCCATTGACCCATTGGGACGAGAAAAAGCCATAAAAGTTGGCGCGAATATTGTGATGCCTAACATCACACCAGGAGCCTACCGTAACGATTATAAGTTGTACGAGAATAAACCCTGCGTTGACGATGCTGCCGACGATTGCAAAAACTGCTTAGAGGCTCGCATTCAACTCACAGGCGACGAAATTGGATATGGTGAGCACGGAAACTCAAAACATTTTAAGAATCGTATATAATTATTCTTTAACTTTATAACGGACATTTAAAAAACAGACAAATGGAAAAGATTGAAAATTCACCAAAATTTAATTCATCCAGAATTATTATTGGATTGATACTGGTTGCTTTGGCAGGCTTAATTCTTGTTGACAATTTTGATATATACAATATTCCTTGGCGTGAATACATTTTCACATGGCAAACAATTCTAATTGTTATTGGTTTGATATTTTTCACCAAGCAGGGCTCAAAAACTACAGGCTTAGTTTTAATTGCCATTGGTGTTTTTTTCCTAGTTGCAAAACATTACGATTTTCCAGTTAGCCTTCGTAATTTATTCTGGCCTGCAGTTCTTCTAGTAATAGGTTTATCGTTGATATTTAGCAGAAGTTGCCAGAGAAAATGGAAACCAATAAATTCCGTTGAAAGCAAAGATGATTACATTGACGATTTATCGATATTTGGAGGTTCGGAGCAACGATTAAACTCCCAAAATTTCCAAGGCGGACGTATCACAAATATCTTTGGAGGTTCTACAATAGATTTATCGGTGGCTAAATTGGCTACAGGCTCACACACCCTTGAAATGCTGTGCATTTTTGGAGGCTCAAAAATGCTTGTTCCTTCGGATTGGAAACTAAAAATTGA
>CAZTVY010000356.1:0-3128 GCA_964617235.1 uncultured Rikenellaceae bacterium
CGTTAACTTCCAGAGTAACCACGTATCAATTGTTCCAAAAGCTAGCCTGCCTTTAAGTGCAAGATTCATTGCTCCAGGCACATTCTTTAGTATCCAATTAAGCTTTGTGGTCGAAAAGTATGAGTCTATAACTAAACCCGTACTTTTCATGACATAATTGGAAAAATCGGTTGCTTTCAATTTCTCGCAAATATCAGCGGTACGTCTATCTTGCCAAACTATTGCATTGTGTACAGGTCGTCCAGTTTCTCTATCCCAAACAACGGTTGTTTCGCGCTGATTTGTTATACCTATTGCTGCAATGCTTTCAGGGCTAATTTTAAGCCTTGCAAGCAGTTGATTGGCCACCATTAGTTGAGTTTCCCAGATTTCCTCAGGATTATGCTCAACCCAGCCATCGGCAGGATAATGTTGAGTAAACTCCATCTGTTCAATTCCGAGCGGTTGTTGGAATCTATCGAATAGAATTGCCCTAGAACTTGATGTTCCTTGGTCGAGCGATAGGATGTACTCAGCACTCATAGACTTGGTTAAAAAATGGCCACTGAAATTTATATCAATGGCCAATATAGTGAAAACTTAAATGGTTATGCAAACTTCTTCTCTTAACAAATACTAATCGTTATCCATTGCAGCCATAATCTCATCGGTAATCTCTAGGTTATGGTAAACACTCTGCACATCATCGTTATCCTCAATATCATCCACAATTCTAAGAAGTTTAAGGGCTGTAGATGTATCGGTGGTTTTATAATCGTTGGGAATACGTTGCAAACTTGCGTTCTCAACCTCAACTTTAAGTTCCTCCAACTTTTTGTTCATTCGGCCAAAATCCTCCAATGCTGTAGTTACAATATAACTGTCACCATTATCCTCGATGTTCTGAGCGCCCGAATCTATCAAATCTAGTTCAATATCATCAAGGTTTACCTTCTCCTTTTTAATGGTAAAAATACCTTTACGCTCAAAAATAAATGCTAAAGAACCATTAGTGCCAAGACTACCTCCTTTTTTAGTAAGAATGGTTCTTATTGCACTAACTGTGCGGTTGTTATTATCGGTTAAACACTCAATAAACAGGGCAACTCCACCGGGTCCATATCCCTCAAAAGTCAACTCCATTAAGTTATCGGGGTCTTTTTCGGCCTTCGCAATCGCCCTTTGAATATTATCCTTGGGCATATTTACACCCTTAGCGTTATTTATAGCCATACGTAAGCGAGGATTACCATCGGGGTCGCCACCGCTCTCCTTAACAGCCACAGTTATTTCCTTAATAATTCTTGAAAATGCCTGAGAGCGCTTTGCATCCAACGCCCCTTTCTTCCTTTTAATTGTTGACCATTTATTATGCCCTGACATACGAATTATTTTATTTTTTCAGTTTTGTAAATGCAAAGGTAATTTGTAGATAGTTCCAAACAAAAAAACTGTTTAATATTTTGAGGTTCTTCAAGAACTTTGGTTCTCATTAATTTCTAATCTAAATCTTTAAGTTGACATTCATCAATATTATAAGCCATTTAAAATCATTTTCCTATTTTTGTAAAAATTTTATTTCGATGGATTTCAACGCAGAAGACGCAAATATTTTCGAGGACTTTTCGCCCGTAAATAGTGAGGATAGACAAAAAGTTTACATTGAAACCTATGGTTGCCAGATGAATGTTAATGATAGCGAGGTTGTTGCATCAATTCTTTCAGCCAACGGGTATGCCATTACAAGCAACATTAACGAAACCGATGTAATTCTAATTAATACCTGCTCAATTAGAGAGAATGCCGAGACCAGAGTTTTTGGTCGCTTAGATGTTTTTTCGCAAATCAAAAAAGGAAAACCATCTCTACTTGTTGGTGTTATTGGTTGTATGGCCGAAAGGTTAAAGAATCAACTTTTGGAGGATAAAAAAGTAGTTGATATTGTTGTTGGTCCCGATGCTTACCGCGAACTTCCTGTACTTATCCGTGCTGCCGAGGATGGACAAAAAGGAATTAATGTACTCCTATCGCGCGAGGAAACATATGCCGACATTAGCCCTGTAAGATTAGATAAGAACGGAGTCTCTGCGTTTGTATCGATTATGCGTGGCTGTAATAATATGTGTACATACTGTGTTGTTCCTTACACCCGCGGTGTTGAACGTAGCCGCGACCCACAAACCATAGTTAAAGAGGTAAAAGAACTGGTTGATGCTGGTTACCGTGAGGTTACATTGCTTGGACAAAACGTGAACTCATACAAGTGGGCAGAAACAAAAGGGTTGATTAAGCATACCACAAATTTTGCCGATTTGCTTGAAATGGTTGCATTGGTTGACCCACGGCTAAGAGTTCGGTTCTCCACATCGCATCCAAAAGACCTTTCGGACGATGTTCTGCATACAATGGCTATGTACGAAAACATCTGCAACCACATACATCTTCCCGTTCAGTCGGGCTCAAGCAGAATGCTTAAGTTGATGAACCGCAAGTACACCCGCGAGGATTACCTAGGAAGAATTGCTGCTATCCGCGAGATAATTCCCGATTGCTCAATATCTACCGATATAATTGCAGGTTTCTGTACTGAAACAGAGCTTGACCACGACCAAACTATCAGTTTGATGCAGGAGGTTGGCTACGATTTTGCGTATATGTTTAAGTACTCGGAACGACCCAACACCAAAGCTGCAAACAAATTCGAGGATGATGTTCCCGAAGATGTTAAAACTCGCCGTTTAACCGAAATTATTGATTTACAAGGAAATCTCTCGGAAATTAGCAAACGTAAGGATATTGGTAAAAGCTTCGAGGTTTTAATTGAAGGAGAATCAAAAAAATCAAAAGAGCAATTCTATGGCAGAACAACCCATAATAAAGTAGTTGTTTTCGCCAGGGAAAATTATAAAATTGGCGATTTTGTTTTTGTAAAAATAGCCGATTGTACACCTGCAACTTTAATTGGGAGCATTGTTAAGGAGTAACCTTTATTATAATGATAAAAATAAAAGGGTTGCAAAAAGCAACCCTTTTATATATCAGCAAAATTTGCTATAATAATTAAAACTCCCTCCGAATCCGCGCCATATAGAACCCGTCGAAACCACTTTGTGCTGGTGATATTTTTTGTTCCTCCTCAAGCACAAACT
>CAZTVY010000357.1:0-3119 GCA_964617235.1 uncultured Rikenellaceae bacterium
ACAACCCAGCTTATCGATATGAATATAAAGGTGATAATCGCTTTAAATATGTTCGATGAGCTGGAGCAAAAAGGAATTCAGTTTAGGTATTTTGACCTTGCCATAATGCTTGGAATTCCAATAATTCCTACGGTTGCAATAAAAGGGCGTGGCGTTTCGGAGTTGATTGCCAAAACTGTTGATGTTTACGAGGATAGAGACCCAATTGTGCGTCATATCCATATCAACTATGGTGCATCTATCGAAGGTTCCATATCGAAAATTAAAGAGTTGCTCAGGCCTAACAAGGAGATTGCCGACCGGTTCTCATTGCGATTTATTGCAATAAAACTGCTGGAGAACGATAGAGCAACCCAAGATTTACTCCGTAGTTGTTCAAACTTTGATGCAGTTATGCTTGCTGCAAACAGGGAGATTCAACGGTTGGAAAAGGAGTATGGCGATAAATCGGAAACCGTTGTAACCGATGCAAAATATGGGTTTATTGCAGGAGCATTGGCCGAAACATTGAAGGAGAGTAGAGAGAAGAAGCATCATCGAAGCAAAATAATAGACAATGTTCTAACCCACAAACTATGGGGATTTCCAATTTTCATTGCTTTTATGTGGTTGATGTTTCAGGCCACATTTACAATTGGTAGCTATCCAATGGATTGGATTGATGCAGGCGTTGGATATTTAGGCGATATTGTTGGAAATGCAATGCCCAATGGCGCTTTACGCGATTTAGTTGTGGATGGAATTATTGGTGGAGTTGGTGGAGTTATTGTGTTTCTGCCCAATATTCTAATCCTATTCTTCTTTATCTCCTTGATGGAGGATACTGGCTATATGGCTCGTATCTCCTTTATAATGGATAAGTTGATGCATAAGATAGGCTTGCACGGTAAATCGTTTATTCCGCTACTTATGGGTTTTGGCTGCAATGTGCCTGCTGTTATGGCTACACGTACTCTGGAAAATAGGAAGGATAGAATAATAACAATGCTGATAACTCCATTTATGTCTTGTAGTGCAAGGCTTCCTGTTTATGTTTTGCTGATATCTGCATTCTTTCCAACAAATCAGGGCTTGGTGCTTTTCGCTGTCTATTTTATTGGAATTTTACTGGCAATTTTAGTGGCGCTTTTGCTTAAAACAACATTGTTTGCTAAGCAGGATGTCCCTTTTGTAATGGAACTACCTCCTTATCGCATTCCAACTTTAAGGAATACAATAATCCATATGTGGTTTAAGGGTTCTCAGTACTTGCGCAAAATGGGAACAGTAATTCTACTGGCATCAATTCTAATTTGGGGCTTAAGCTATTACCCTCGGAATGTTGAGTACTCTGCCGATTTCGATTCACAGATAACCTCTATTTCTAATAATGCAGAGCTAAGTGATTTTGTAAAACAGGCTCAGATTTCGGAAATTGAGTTGATAAAGGCCTCGGAGCATCAGGAGCAATCGTATATTGGTCGTATGGGTAGGTTTATTGAGCCTGCAATTCAGCCACTGGGTTTCGACTGGAAAATTGGTGCAAGCATCATAACAGGTCTTGCCGCTAAGGAAATTGTGGTTAGCACAATGGGTATCATTTATCACGCCGATTTAGAGGCCGATGAAACATCTGGTTCGCTAATTTCGAGTTTGCAGCAGCAGGAACACTCCAGTGGTGCGCTCAAAGGGCAAAAAGTATTCAATCAGCTGGTTGCATTTGGATTTATGCTATTCGTTCTAATTTATTTCCCCTGTGTGGCTGTAATTGCCGCAATTAAAAAGGAGGCAAACTGGAAGTGGGCTTTGTTCAGTATGGTTTATACCACTGCAATTGCTTGGGTTGTATCGTTTTTAACGTATCAAATTGGAAGTTATTTTATTCAATAAATATTATGATGAGTCAAGATACTATCGCATTAATATTGGTTCTTGCAGCATTGCTGTACACTGTATATGCAGTTATTAAGAGCCTTAGGAAAAAAGAGAGTAGTTGCACTGGTTGCCCTAGTTGTGACGTAAAGCGTGCAGTTCAGAAGAAGTAGCGATAAAGTTCCTTTTCTTGTTAAATGTTCTTTGTTCTGTTATTTTTTTAACATATTTTTGGGTGTAGGCTTAAGAATGGTTTAAACTAAAACATAAAACGATGGAAAAGAGCATTAAAGGAACTGAAACCGAAAAGAATTTGCTAAAAGCTTTCGCAGGCGAATCGCAGGCAAAGAACCGATATACTTTTTTTGCAAAGGTTGCAAAAGAGGAGGGTTATGAGCAAATTGCCGAGTTGTTTATGATTACAGCAGGGCAGGAGGAGCAACACGCAAAGCAGTTCTTTAAATTCCTTGAGGGTGGAATGGTGGAAATTACCGCATCGTACCCAGCAGGTATGATAGGTACAACAGCAGAGAACTTGAAGGCTGCAGCCAATGGCGAACACGAGGAGTGGGTCGATTTGTATCCTCAATTTGCTGCAATTGCAGAGAAGGAGGGCTTCCCAAAAGTTGCCACAGCGTTTAAGTTAATTGCAAAGGTTGAGAAAGAGCACGAGGAGCGCTATAGGAAGCTTTTAGAAAAGGTTGAGGCCGGAAAAGTTTTCGAACGCGAGGATGATACAGAATGGGTATGCCGCAAGTGTGGCTATGTTCATAAAGGCAAAAAAGCCCTTAAGAACTGCCCAGTTTGTCATCACCCTGAGGCATATTTTGAGGAAAAGGCTACAAATTACTAGTTGTAGTATTTAAAATCATTTTAAGAGGTTGGCTTTGCTAACCTCTTTTTTTTAAATTTATTTTTGCACAAAATATTATTGTTTTTATCTTTGATAAGAATTCCATCATTTTATAAATTCCAAAACTAATTTATATGAAAAATATTTTTGTCATACTTCTTAGTATGATTTTGCTTACTAATCTAGTAAATGCTCAAGATACTCCATCAAAGTTCGGTAAGATTTCAGATGAAGAGTTAAATGCTAAAGTTTGTCCAATTGATTCAAATGCGCATGCTTATTATATTTTTGATTGTGGTCAGTTGGTGTTTACTTATCCTCAAACCATTTCCAGATCAGATGATCAGACTTCGAATGGAGGATTTGTTATAGAGTTTGAGCGTCATTTTAGAATTAAAATTTTGAGTGAGACTGC
>CAZTVY010000358.1:0-3118 GCA_964617235.1 uncultured Rikenellaceae bacterium
AATAAATAACTCTCTGCGCATAGTCTCATTTTTTGTTAAATACAAAATTACCATTTTAACGCAGCAAAGAATCTCAATTGTTGATGAGATTCCTCACTACGTTCCAAATGGTTCCCTATATTTTCATTCAAACTGCGTTATAGTAAATCGCTAGCTAACTCGGCCAAGTAGCTACGCTCACCCTTAACCAAATTAACATGCGCAAACAACTCCTGTCCGTGCATCTTATCGGTTAGGTGGGTTAATCCGTTCGATTTCATATCCAAGTAAGGATGGTCAATCTGATGAATATCGCCAGTGAAAATAATCTTTGTACCCTCGCCTGCTCTAGTAATAATAGTCTTAATCTCGTGAGGAGTTAAGTTCTGAGCCTCATCCACAATAAAGAATACATTTGATAAGCTGCGACCACGGATATAGGCAAGTGGAGTGATAACCAACTTCTCGGTACGCAACATCTCCTCAATATGCATGTAATCCTTGCTGGTTGACTTAAACTTATTCTTAATCACAGTAAGGTTATCGAACAACGGCTGCATGTAAGGCCCAATTTTATCATTTATATCACCTGGAAGGAAACCAATATCGCGGTTCGAAAGGGCAACAATTGGCCTTGCCAACAGAATTTGGTCGAATTTATCCTCCTGATGTAAAGCCGCGGCAAGCGCAAGTAAAGTTTTACCAGTTCCGGCTTTACCTGTTAACGCAACAAGCTGAATATCTGGGCGTAAAAGAGCATCAAAGGCAAATGCCTGCTCAGAATTTCGAGGCTCAATGCCGTATGCACGAGTTTTCTCAACCCTATCAAGTTTTGTGGTAACCTTATCGTAATGCGCCAAAGCACTCGATTTATTTCCTTTTAGGATGAAGTATTGATTTGCATAGGGCTTTAACTTGATATCCTTGGCTTTTAAGCCTTCGTGTACATCGTACATTTTTTGGATATCGGAATCGCTAAGGCCTTCAACTGTCTCAACATCTTTTTTCAGAGAATCAACGTCTTGGACTTTATCGGAAAGGTAATCCTGAGCAACAATGCCCAACGATTTTGCTTTCATTCTAAGGTTGATATCCTTGGTAACTAGGATTACAGGTCTATCGGTGTTATTCTTTGCTAAATAATGGGTAATAGCAAGAATTCGGTGGTCAGGACTTTTCTCGGCAAACGATTCATTCATCGCATCGGAGAAAGGCTTCCCAGTTTCAATTCTAAGCTTTCCTAAATCTTTCCCTAGTTGAATTCCTCCGTTAAAAAGTTTGTCGCCAGCAATTTTATCAAGTTCCCTTACAAACTCACGGGCATGGTAATTAATCATCTCATTGCCCTTCTTAAAATGGTCTAGTTCCTCCAGCGCAACAATCGGAATCACAATGTCATTCTCCTCAAAGTTGTAAATGCAATGAAAATCGTGCAAAATAACATTGGTATCCAACACAAAAATCTTCTTGGGTTTCTTAGTAGCCATAAGTCAAATCTTTAGAATTATCTTATAAATATAACAAAAAAGACGCCTAATTATTCCGAAATACCTGAAAAGTTGTGTTAGCAAATGGTTAATTTTGGTTATTCGAAAAGCAACATTGACCAGCGATGCCCAATAAATGGTAAAAGTGTTATTAGGATACATAATACTTCAAATAAAAAATAACTAAACTTGCAGCAAATTTAAAGCAATGAACTACCAGGAAACGCTCGATTACCTATTCTCGCAGCTACCAATGTTTCAGCGAATAGGAAAGGCTGCATACAAAGCAGATTTAGGAAACACCCTGCAACTAGACGAATACTTTAATCATCCACATAAAAACTTCAAATCCATTCATATTGCTGGCACAAATGGTAAGGGAAGCACATCGCATATGCTTGCATCAATCCTTCAGAGTGCAGGATACAAGGTAGGGCTTTATACATCGCCACATTTAAAGGATTTTAGGGAGCGTATTAAAATTAACGGTGAGATGATACCCGAAATAGAGGTAATCGATTTTGTTGTTAAACACAAAACGCTTTTCGAGCAGGTGAAACCCTCATTTTTTGAAATGACTGTTGCACTTGCATTCGACTACTTTGCCCGAGAAAATGTTGATATTGCTGTTGTTGAAGTAGGATTAGGTGGAAGATTGGACTCAACCAATATCATAACCCCTCTCCTTTCAGTTATCACCAATATTGGATTAGACCACACCGATTTGCTTGGCGATACTTTACCAAAAATTGCCTATGAGAAGGCAGGAGTAATCAAAAATGGAGTTCCAGTTGTTGTTAGCCAATTCCAACCAGAAGTCTCTCAAGTTTTTACTGATAAAGCCAAAGAAACGAAATCGGAAATAATATTTGCCGAACAACAATTTAGGGTTGAGAAGATTGATTATTCGGACACATTTCAATCAATATCCATAAACCACAAAGGAGTTGTAACCAGTTGGGATTTAGACTTGATGGGTTCGTATCAAAAATACAACCTTGCGGGAGTTCTTGCTTCAATAGATATTCTTAATAAGATTGGATTGAGCATTTCAAGAGATAACGTGGCTGCAGGACTACAATCTGTGCAAAAATCAACGGGATTAATGGGACGCTGGCAGAAGTTGCAGGATTCGCCAAAAATATTCTGCGATACGGGCCATAACGTTGATGGGATTACTCAGGTTCTAGCGCAAATTAACCGTATCTCTCACAAAAGCCTTCATATGGTTATGGGTATGGTTGGTGATAAGAATATAGATGGAATGCTAGCACTACTCCCTAAGGATGCAACTTACTACTTTACAAAAGCCTCAATTCCTAGAGCGCTCGACCAGAATGAACTTCAACAAAGGGCATCGAACTTTGGGCTAAAGGGAAATACTTACATGACAATAAACGAAGCACTAGTAAGCGCTAAAAACAATGCAGAAATCGATGATTTAATTTTTGTTGGTGGAAGCACTTTTGTGGTGGCTGAGGTAGTATAAAAATATCTTTATGAATCAATAAGTTACAAGGAAATTCAATTTTTCACTATAAACCAGAGAAGTATAGCACATAACAAAAAACCCCGCTTCTGCGGGGTCATTTCTTTGTGGGAGCTACAGGGATCGAACCTGTGACCCTCCCGATTGCATCGGGATGCTCTGA
>CAZTVY010000359.1:0-3099 GCA_964617235.1 uncultured Rikenellaceae bacterium
AACCATTTCAAATGAATCTCTAAAACTTGAGATTAACCAATGGTTAAGTACAAAGTAGAATGGTCAATTGAGGCTCGTCTCGACTTACTCGACATTTTAGATTTCTACTTTCAGAGAAATGGAAACGCAACCTATAGTAGAAAAATCAATTCCAAAATTAATAAAAGCATAAGTCTAATTTCAAGGAATCCTTTTTCGGGAATACAGACTGAGATGGACTCTGTTAGAGCTTTTATTACAGGAGACTATCAAATAATCTATGAAATTATTGAAAAGACCATACTTATAGTAATGGTTTGGGATTGCAGACGAAATCCTGAAGATAAAATAATCCCTAATCAGAAGAAAGAATAAACAACAAACCAAAAATGTTACTATAGGTTTTCTTTATTTGCCTTTGTGCCATACCTAAGCGCCTTTGTGGTTAATTCTTATCTCCTTAAAATATTCAAACGTAATTTTTAGAAAATTTTACCACAGATAAAAAACAATAGCTATCTTTGTGCTGTAATCAAAGCATTGATGTCGCAATCAAAGGAAATATTACTAAGCAACAAGCACACAGGGTTCGAAAGTTTACTATCGTTTAAATATTTAAGTCTGCCAAAATTGGCAGACTTTTTTTTTGCCTACCTAAGACCACTATCTGATTCAAATCATAGAGCTAATCATACTGGGGTTGACTTATTGTCAACCCTTTTTATTTCACTTAACCAAGCATAACAATGGAGAAAATTAAAGCAAAACTGGTACTGGAGGATGGCAGCGAATACACGGGCTACTCCTTTGGATATCACGGAAGCTCCGCTGGCGAAGCGGTTTTTAACACTGCAATGAATGGCTACCCCGAAAGTTTGACCGACCCATCGTACCGCGGCCAAATACTTGTTGCCACATTTCCGCTTATTGGTAACTACGGTGTCCCCGATAGCGATACCGATGGAAATATCCAAAAGTTCTGGGAATCGGACAAAATACATATATCGGGGTTGGTGGTAACGGAGTATAGCGAAACCTACAGCCACTGGAATGCCAGCAAAAGTCTATCGGACTGGCTTATTGAGCATAAAATCCCAGCAATATCGGGGCTCGATACCAGAGCATTGACAAAGAAAATCCGCGAACACGGCTGTATGCTTGGGAAAATAATTATTGATAACGACGTGGAGTGGATTGACCCCAACAAGCAAAACCTGGTTGAACAGGTTTCAATAAAGCAAAAAATCACCTACGGAAACGGTAAGCACAAAATTGTTCTGGTGGATTGTGGCGTAAAGAACAATATAATAAGGTGTCTTCTGAATAGGGATACCACAATAGTTAGAGTTCCTTACAATTACGATTTTACAAACGAAGATTACGACGGGCTCTTTATCTCCAACGGACCGGGCGACCCAAAAATGAACATCGAAACAATCAATCACCTAAAAAAAGCAATGGCAATTGACAAACCCATAATGGGCATATGCTTGGGAAACCAACTGCTTGCACTGGCATCGGGAGCCAACACCTACAAACTACCCTACGGACACCGAAGCCACAACCAGCCTGTAATACTAAAAGGCACAAACCGATGCTTTATCACATCGCAGAATCACGGATTTGCGGTTGACACCTCTACCCTACCCAACGATTGGGAAATTCTCTTCGAGAATGCCAACGATGGCACCTGCGAGGGAATTAAACATAAGACCAAACCAATATTCGCAGCGCAGTTTCACCCAGAGGCATCGGGCGGACCCAACGACACTGAGTTTTTGTTTGATGAGTTTATTGGGATGATTGAAAAATCAGAAACTAGTATTTAGAAGATAGAATGAAAATCAATCTTTTAACGTTTAACCTTTAACGAATAATGAAAAACCAATATAAGAAAGTCCTAGTTCTAGGCTCTGGCGCTCTGAAAATAGGCGAGGCAGGCGAATTCGACTACAGCGGCTCGCAAGCATTAAAGGCACTAAAGGAGGAAGGAATAAGCACAATACTTATCAACCCAAACATTGCCACCGTGCAAACCAGCAAAGGAATAGCCGATAAGGTTTACTTCCTGCCAGTTACCCCGTACTTTGTGGAGAAAGTAATTGAGAAGGAACATCCCGATGGTATTTTCCTATCGTTTGGCGGGCAAACCGCGCTGAATTGCGGAACACAACTCTACAAAAGCGGAATACTTGCAAAGCACAACATCCAGGTGCTTGGCACTCCTGTTGAAACAATTATCAATACCGAGGATAGAGAACTATTCGTCAATAAACTGCTTGAGATTGATGTAAAAACACCCAAAAGCATTGCTGTTGAAAGTGTTGACGAAGCACTGAATGCCGCAAGGAAGATTGGTTTCCCTCTAATTATTAGGGCTGCATTCACACTGGGCGGACAAGGAAGTGGATTCTGCTCCAACGAGGATGAGCTGAGAACACTCGCTGTAAATGCATTTGCATACGCTCCTCAAATTCTGGTGGAGGAGTCGCTCAAAGGATGGAAAGAGGTTGAGTACGAGGTTGTGCGCGATAGGTTCGATAACTGCATCACCGTTTGTAATATGGAGAACTTCGACCCACTTGGAATCCATACAGGCGAGAGTATTGTGGTGGCGCCATCGCAAACACTGACCAACTCCGAGTACCATAAATTGCGGGCGCTATCAATAAAAATAATTCGCCATTTGGGCGTAGTTGGCGAGTGCAACGTTCAGTATGCGTTCGACCCAAACAGCGAGGACTACAGGGTGATTGAGGTAAACGCAAGGCTATCGCGTTCATCGGCACTGGCATCCAAAGCCACGGGCTATCCACTTGCATTTGTTGCAGCAAAACTGGGCTTGGGTTATGGATTGCATCAACTTAAAAACTCGGTAACACAAACCACAACTGCCTGCTTTGAGCCTGCACTCGATTACATCGTTGTAAAAATCCCCCGCTGGGATTTGAATAAGTTCCAAGGTGTTACACGCGAAATTGGCTCATCGATGAAAAGCGTGGGCGAGGTTATGGCAATAGGTCGCACATTCGAGGAGGCCATACAGAAAGGGCTCAGAATGATTGGACAGGGAATGCACGGCTTGGTGGCAAACCCTAAGTTGAGTTTCCCCAACTTGGA
>CAZTVY010000360.1:0-3094 GCA_964617235.1 uncultured Rikenellaceae bacterium
GACAGGATAGATAGTTTAAATGACTTCATAGTAAATCAGGATGTTGTTAAATGAATTGCAAAGTTAGACTTAAATTATAAATATCTAAAACCAACAAATTGTTTGGAATAAAGTTCCAGATAATGGTTTAAATATTGGCAAAAAAAGGGTGTCTCAGTAATAGAGACACCCTTTAAATGTGTAAAATATCTAACTATTACGATAAGAAGCTGAGTAGAATACCCGCAGCAACCGCGCTACCAATAACACCTGCTACGTTTGGCCCCATGGCGTGCATAAGTAAATAGTTGGTTTTATCGTACTCCAAACCAACAACCTGCGAAACACGGGCACTATCGGGTACAGCAGATACGCCTGAGTTTCCAATAAGTGGGTTAATTTTGCTTCCCTCTTTAAGGAATAAGTTAAGGAACTTAACAAATAGCACACCTCCAGTTGTAGCAATAACAAACGACGCTGCTCCAAGAATAAAGATAAAGATTGATTTTGGAGTCAAAAATGTTGTTGCTTGAGTTGATGCGCCTACGGTTAAACCAATAAGAATAGTTACAATATCGATAAGTGGGCCTTTTGCTGTATCTGCTAAACGCTTAGTAACGGTGCTTTCCTTCAACAAGTTTCCAAAGAAAAGCATACCTAGCAATGGTAAACCCGATGGAACAATAAACGTTGTTAGAAGCATACCCACAATTGGGAAAAGAATTTTTTCCAGTTTTGTAACCTGACGTGGAGGTTTCATGCGTATAACTCGTTCCTTCTTGGTAGTTAACAACTTCATTATTGGGGGTTGAATAACTGGAACAAGAGCCATGTAGGAGTATGCCGATATGGCAATTGCCCCCATCAGTTCAGGAGCTAAGCGAGATGAAAGGAAAATAGCGGTAGGGCCATCGGCACCACCAATGATTCCAATAGCACCAGCTTCTTCGGGACTAAAACCAAAGAAAAGTGCAGCAATATAAGCTCCGAAAATACCTAACTGCGCAGCAGCACCAATTAGCATTAACTTGGGATTGGATATCAAGGCGCTAAAATCTGTCATTGCTCCAATTCCAAGGAATATTAGAGGAGGGTACACCCCTTTAAGAACTCCAAAATATAAATAGTTCATTACACTGCCATCCTCGTAAACTCCAATTTGGAATCCTGGCATGAATGGAATATTACCCACAATAATTCCAAATCCAATTGGAACTAGTAGCATAGGCTCGTACTCCTTTGCTATGGCTAAATAGATAAAAATCAATCCAATTAATATCATAATACCGTGGCCAGGTGTAAAGTTGGCAAACCCGGTGTATGAAAAGAATTGGGCTAAGTTATCTATTAGAAATGAGAAAAATCCTGTGTTTTCCATGACTAGCCGATAATTATTAGTACATCACCTTCAAGTACAGAGTCGCCTTTGCGAACCTTAACATCAATAACCTTTCCTTCTTTATCGGAGTCAATGTTATTCTCCATTTTCATAGCCTCAAGCATAAGTAAACGTTGGCCAACTTTAACCATATCGCCAGGCTTAACATGTACATCGAGGATTACACCTGGAAGTGGCGATTTAATTGAGCCAGAGGTTGCAGAGCCAGGACTAGTTGTTTTTGCAACAGATGGATGAGAATCTGTGGCAGGAACAGCCTCAGGACGAACCAATTTAGGTGTCTTGGTTTGTTTTAGTTCCTTATCTAATTCAACTTTGTAAGGAGTTCCATTTACTTCCACTTCGGCAACATTACCTTCCACATTTGCTACGTGAACTGTGTACTCATTGCCATTTATTTTGAACTTAAAATCTTTCATTCGAGTATTGTTTTATTCCTTCAACATTAAATTATAGCAACATTACTTTTTTTGTTGATGTACAATTGTACGATTGGGTAATTGACGTAATCCGTAGATTTTTGAACTCCAAGGAGAATACATCTTTGATGCCCTTTGAATTGTAATAATTGCCGATTCTTGGTCGTGCTTTTCTGTTTCGTACATATAAAGCGCTGTAGAGATTGCAGCAAATACTTCGCCGGAAATCTCCTCTTCTTCAACGACCTTACCACCTTCGGCTTGAGTAGCCTTTTGCTGTTTGCGTTGTACTGCTTTTTGGTTTGTTTTACCAATTGTTCTGAATATTCGGTATAGAACAATTAGCGCAGCAAAAACAACAAGCATTGATGTAATGGCCATAATAGCTCCAGTTGGGTCGTAACTCCTGAACTTTTCACCTGCCGATACCTTTTCGGTAAAAACATCGTTGGTTGAACTTGGAGTGGTTATTTCGCTTACAGACCAGTTGTCAGTACCATCGGGCATTCTGCAAAAGGTTTGGTTTGCTGTAATTGCAGGAACGGTAATGCTATCGATTACAGTTTTACCATCGGGGCTAATTAACGCAATAAACCTGTTTGTGCTGTCTAATTTGAAATTCAAGTGCAATGCACCGTGTTGTGTTACTCCATCGGCAAAGAAAACTATGAATTGCCTTGTTGGAATAACTGTTGAAGGGTCGCCCGAAGGAATTTTGTATTTCTTGGGCTCATTCAGATTATCTGTAAAGTAGCAGTTGGCAATGTTTACTTTGTTGTAGCCAAGGTTCATTATTTCAATCCAAGCACCCCTGTTTCCAAAATTATCGGTATAGTTGGATTTATTTACTAACATTACCTCGTTAATACGCAAATCGTAAATGGTTTGTGCTTTAACTGATAACGATAAAATTACTGCTACAAAAAAAGTGATGCCAAATAAATATCTTTTCATCATTATAAAGTTTTCAGAGATTATAATGGCAAGTTAGAGTGCTTCTTAGCAGGATTGGTATCCTTTTTAGTAGCTAACGATTGAAGTGCTCTGATTACACGGAAACGTGTGTTACGAGGTTCAATAACATCGTCGATGTATCCGAATTTGGCTGCTACGTAAGGATTAGCAAATTTCTCCTTGTACTCCTGTTCCTTGCGAAGTAGGAATTCAACTTTTGCTTTTTCGTCCTCAATGCTGTCTAACTCACGACTCAATAGAACCTCAATAGCACCTTTTGGTCCCATTACTGCAATCTCAGCGCTTGGCCAAGCATAGTTAATATCACCACGTAAGTGTTTCG
>CAZTVY010000361.1:0-3088 GCA_964617235.1 uncultured Rikenellaceae bacterium
TATAAAGTGGTACACCTTAGAGGAAGCTCTTGAACTAAATGCAAAACAACCCAAGAAAATTTTTATAGATATTTATACCGATTGGTGCGGTTGGTGTAAAACAATGGACAAGAATACCTTTAGTAATCCTTACATTGCAAAATATCTCTCCGAGAATTTTTACCCTGTAAAGTTTAATGCCGAAGGAACAAGCGAAATAACTTATAAAGGACAAGTTTACAAGAATAGGAATCAAGGACAACGCTCAACTCATGATTTTGCCGTTGCGCTTTTACAGGGAAAATTATCATACCCATCTGTTGCTTTTATGGATTCTACAAGCACGCCTATAACATTTCTTGCTGGTTATTTAGCCCCAGAGCAGTTTGAGCCGATTCTTGTTTTTATCAGCGAGGATAAATACAAAACGGAGAAATGGGATGTGTTTCAGTCGAAATTTGTTAGCAAACTGCACAAGTAGCAGTTAGTCTTTAATTAAAAGATGCTTTATAGGAAATTTTGCGATAGGACCATACTGGTAAATTAATAATCGTTTACTGGCCAATTCTGTTTTCCCGTCGGAAATCTTCACTAATGCATTGATTGGGATTCTGTAGTAAATCTGGTCGAACTTATTTTTATCAGAGTTCAATACCATTGAATTGAAGAAACTGCTGTATGATTCCGGTATAGTTTCTGGTTCAATTTCTATGAGTATAGGGTTACCCGATAAATCGTTGGAGGTAACAATGCCTCTGGATGTTGAGTAACGGAAAACAATACTCGATTCGCCTTCGGGCTTTGATGGTGTGTACAGAATGGTTTTAGATAAGGTTTCGGTATACGATTTGCCAATGAACAACGAAAGGTACTCGTTTTCCAACCTATTAATCTCCGAGAATATTAGTTTTAAAGCCTCTCCGTCAAAAGGATTATCAACATCTGTAGTCATAAACTCCATACGCTTTTTGCGTAACGAAAAAATAAAGTCCGATGCTTCCTTGGCTTTCTCCTCATCATTTCGTTCAATAATCATACTCTTTTGAACAGGAACTCGAACAAAACTGCTATCGCGCTGTACTTTGGAGTAAAAGGTGCTTTTTTCCTCGGCAATAAATGGATTTACGGATAAATCTTTAAAATTTACACCGTTTGATATTTCCTTGGGTAGGTTGGTTTTTGTTGTAGAGAATGTTCTGAAATCGCTAACAGGGATTACTATTCCTGAATTAACTACCTGAAAAAAATCGTATGCTGATTTTTTATTTAAAAACGCAGAGTAAATTGAGGTTGGGTCCGATTCAAATTTTTCGTCAAAACTGATCGAAACAATACTATACTCCTCCTTTTCTTTTACAGTGGCATTCGAGATACCTAGATATTTTTGAGCATAAGCGGCATAGGGGCCAGGAATAGTGAGTGTTCTGGCAACGTCAACCTTAATACTTATCACAGTACGGGGTAAACTGTAAACAATACCATTAGAAACGTAGGTGGAGTTCTGCAAAGGTGATACTTGTATTGGTTTATTGCTACAAGAAATAAGCATTGCTGCAACAAGAGTTAAAGTGAGATTTGATAGTTTCATGTCAGGTGTATTTTTATTTATGCTCAATATTTCTAAAAACTAAAGATAATGATTCTACTATATTTTGGGCGCTTAACGGTGTTTCACCAAAGTTAAATTTAGCTATATCGCCAGCTAGTCCGTGGATGTAAACTCCCAGTTTCGATGCATTCAATGGTGTGTATCCTTGAGCAAGAAGTCCTCCTATAACGCCAGTTAAAACATCGCCACTGCCACCTGTTGCCATTCCTGCATTTCCGGTTGAGTTAAAGTAAACGCATCCCTCAGAATTAACAACTTGAGTGTATGCTCCTTTTAGCACAATTATCAATTTATAAGTTTTTGCGGCCTCAATGACCTTTTTCAGTCTTTCAGAGCCACTGTCCGATTTGCCAAATAACCTGTCGAATTCGCCTGGGTGAGGAGTTAAGATGGTATTCTCCGGTAATGTCAAAAGCAAATCCTTATTCTCTGAAATTATATTTAAAGCGTCAGCGTCGAGCACCAAAGGAACTTTCACTTCAGAAATAATCATCTCTAATGCTTTTTTAGTCTGGACGTTTGTACCTAAGCCTGGGCCAATACAAATGGAACTATACTTGTCAATGTTTGAAATTGATGTAATGAAATTCTCATTTGTATCAACTTTACACATAGCCATTGGCGCTGATTGCTGTACGATGTCATATCCACATTTTGGAATATGAACCGTAACTAATCCAGCACCAGAATTAACTGCTGCCTTTGCACATAGCACTGTAGCACCAATCATTCCGTAACTTCCTGCTACAACCAAACAATGGCCATAAGTTCCTTTGTGCGAGAAGGTGGCTCGAGGTTTTAAAATTGGTACCACATCCATTATTTCTAGATAATAATTAGGGGTTGACTTTCCTTCAATAACCTTTGGATGAAGCCCTATTGGTAGAACATGCCATTGGCCAACATACATTTCGTTTTCTGCAAAAAAGAAACTTAATTTTGGAAATTGGAGTGTTAGGCAAACATTTGCCTTTACAACCGTATTTTTATTTGGGTAAGGATTCTCGTTGCTAAATAAACCTGATGGAATATCTACAGATATAACTTTTGCTCCAGTTCGATTAATATATTCAACCAGTTTTGCACCAAAACTATCTATAGGGCGACTTAATCCAGAGCCGTATAGCGCATCGACAATAATATCGTTTTGGTTGATGAATGGTAAGTCTGAATCATTCGATATACTTTTTGAATAGATGTTGGTTTTCTTCAACCTAGATAAGTTTATACTGAAATCAACTGAGTATGACGTTGAGTTTAGATAGTAAACTTCGGTATTATAGCCTGCAAAAAACATCATTCGAGCCAAGGCTAATCCATCGCCACCATTATTGCCCGGGCCACAAAAGAAAAGGAACTTATTTGATGTTGAAAGATTTTTAGTTATCCACCCAAATAGAGCATCGGAAGCCCGCTCCATTAAGTCAATGGAGGCAATTGGCTCGTTGGCTATGGTGTAAGCATCGATTTCGCGAATTTGTTCGGAACTGAAAATTTTCA
>CAZTVY010000362.1:0-3038 GCA_964617235.1 uncultured Rikenellaceae bacterium
ATGGATTTTCAAGATAAAGTTCAAAAAGGGCTAGTAACTCGCTCTGAGGCTCAACAACTACAAACAACCTTAGCCAACAAGGAGCAAGAACTTTACCGTTTACGCGATGAGATGCGCATGCAATTGGCTGAAGAAGAGCAGGTGAAACTTCGCAAAATCCAGAACAGCATCACTGAGTTTTTAAAAGAGTACAACGAGGATAAAGGATACCACATTATTCTTAGCAGTACATTTGGTGGCCCAATGCTTTACGGCCATCCAGCATTGGATATTACTAATGATGTTGTTAAGGGATTAAATACTAAGTACTCGGTAAATCGTCCAAAAGAAAATAAATAAACCCGCCTATACTAAACCTAAACCAACCCGAAACCCTTTCTTTTGGTCATCCAACTGAAAGGGTTTTGCATTTCCATTAAAGTGTACAATTTTGCAATGACGATGCCAGATTACTTTATCAAAAAAAACTTCAAACCTAAAATTTCGGAAAAACCTTCCGAGAGTCTTTCGGTATGCGTTGTTATTCCTTCATTCAACGAAAGTTCTCTCGATAAATCACTTTTATCCTTAGCAAATTGTAAAAATTACAATGGAACCGTAGAGGTGATTGTGGTAATAAACCATCCAGAAAATTCTTCGTTTGAAATCATTGAGCAGTCCCAAAAATCAGTGCAACTAGTTAATGACTTTAACGGAAAACATAGGAACAGCAAACTAAACTTCTACGCTATTAAAGCCTTTGACCTGTCGAATAAACACGCTGGCGTTGGGTTAGCCCGTCAAATAGGAATGGACGAGGCGGCGTATAGGTTATTTAGCATTGGAAATCCTAATGGAATTATTACCTGCTTTGATGCCGATGCAACTTGTGCAAATAATTACCTTGAAGAGTTAGAACGCCTTTGGGAACAAAATCCCGAAACTACGGCTTGCTCTATAAAATACGAACATCCAATTTCTGGAACAGAATACCCCGCTGAAATTTATAAAGGAATTGCGGGTTACGAACTTCACCTGCGTTACTACAACCAGGCGTCAAGGTATATTGGATTCCCATTCTCTTACCACACTATAGGTTCATCAATGGCCAGCTCTGCCAGTACGTATGTAAAATTTGGTGGAATGAACAGGCATAAAGCAGGGGAGGACTTTTACTTTCTACAAAAAATAATTCCTCATGGAAATTTTAGGGAGTTAAATTCAACTAAAATAATCCCCTCCCCGCGTTCATCAACCCGTGTTCCGTTTGGAACAGGACGAGCAATGCTAAAGTATTTAGAGGATGTAGATAGCGGAATAAGAACCTACAATCTCCAATCGTTCCTAGATTTGACTCCTTTTTTTTCGGGGATAGATTCTCTCTGGGAGCACGATGATAGGACCGTACAAACTTTTATAAAGAATCTTCCTATACCAACTTCTCAATTTTTACTTGATAATGATGCCTCCTCGGCCATAGAAAAAGTAAAGGGAAACACTGCAAATCTAAAATCGTTCCGTAAAAGATTTTTCCTCTGGTTCGATGCCTTTTTGCTGCTCAAATACCTAAACTACGCAAACGAATACCACTACAAAAGGGAGCCTGTGGAAAACGAGGCAACAAAACTGGGTCTGCTAATAGGATTAAACCTATCCAACTGCGAATCGACAGAAAAACTGTTAGAACGATACCGAGAAAAAGACCTTGAGGTATGGAATCCTAAATTCTAAACCCTACTACTAAAATATCATCTACCTGCTCGTGCTCGCCCTTCCAGTCAAAATGGGCCGATTGTAAAATATTCTTTTGGTCCTCCATTGGTTTATCGTAAATGGTCACAAGAAGCTCCTTGAATTTCTTGGACATAAACTTACGAGCATCGCTTCCGCCAAACTGGTCGGCATAACCATCAGAGAACATATAGAACGAATCTCCAGGCTGAATTTGAACCTCGTGGTTTGTAAACGACATGTGGTCGTTAAGATGAACGGCTACAGGCATCTTATCAGCCTTAAATTCTATGAGTTCACCGTTACGAATTTGGTAAAGAGGATTATACGCTCCTGCCCATTCTAACTTCATTTCATCCTTATCGATAACCGAGAGGGAAATATCCATACCATCCTTCTGCTCATCGAATTTACCAGTTTGGCAAAGGGTAGTTTTTATATGGTTTCGCAAACGGTTAAGAATTTCCGAAGGTTGAAGTATATTTTCCTTATTTACAATCTCATACAGGAATGAAACGCCAAGCATACTCATAAACGCACCAGGAACGCCATGACCAGTACAATCGGCCGCTACAAGAATAATCTTTTCGTTCTTCTTGGTCATCCAGTAAAAGTCACCGCTAACAATATCGCGTGGCATAAATAGCACAAAGTGCTCAGGTATTGAACTGCTAATTAGAGCTGTAGAAGGTAGCACTGCATTCTGAATTCTGCTCGCATACTTAATACTGTCGGTAATTTCCTGCTTTTGCTTGGTAATGAGTTCGTTCTTCTCCTCAAGAATTTGATTAGCCTTCTGCTTATCGCGGAACATTTTAAACATAAGCAATGCAACCATCAGAATAAGGATTGCACCAACTATGGCGCCAATAATCATCAATTTTTGGCGTTGAATAATGGATTCCTGAAGCTCCGCCTCGTTCTTTAATAACTTATTCTCCTGCTCCTTCTTCTCAGTTTCGTACTTGGTCTGCATTTCGGTGATTATCTTCTGGCTTTTCTCAGAGAATAATTCGTCCTTAATTTTAGTGGCCATTTTGTAATAGAAGAAAGCTGTAGAAGTATTATCCTTCTGTTCGTAAAGCTCCGATAATTTCTGGTAGCTAAATCTTAATGTCGCTTTAAGCCCAAGTTCAGAGGAGAGTTTGGCGCATTCAATAAAATTTGCCTCAGCCGAAGCAAGGTTACGCTGACGGAACTGGCTCTCTCCCAAAGCATAAAGTGCGGCAGTAAGTTCATACGGGAGAGTATTCTGTCTTGCCAGTTGCAAGCCGTTACTAATGTAGGAATCGGCTTTAGCCCAATCGCGAGCCCAGCTGTACGTGCTT
>CAZTVY010000363.1:0-3031 GCA_964617235.1 uncultured Rikenellaceae bacterium
CGCCAAATTTTGCCATTCCTTCAGCACTCCAGCTTCGTTGTTCATCCTCTTTTCTACGCCCAATTTCATCATCTTTACTCCTTTTAAGATTATCGCGTAGGTTAATAACAGCTTTACCTAATGCATCGGTCTCATCAGGAATATAATCTGCGTCAATATCACCTTCCCTTAATTTTTCAACAAACCTATACAGCTTCCGCTGCCTATGAAGCTCAATCTGAGTGATTTTTTCAGCCTCAGTTTTAGTTGCCGAAACATATCGTGATACAAAAAATGCAGCGATAGCTATTAATACTGGAAATGAATCAAAGAAGTACAGTATTGGAGAAACTAAATGTAAATCGTAAACACCTATGGGGGTAAAAGGTAGTTTGTGGATTACTACACCTACGAAAAAAATCAATAATATCAACGCCAAACCACTGAGAAACCCAAGTATGGTAGCCTTAACTACAAAAGGTTTAGAATATTCACGCTCCATAGCAGACCAAATTTTGTCTTAAAAATAGGGATTTTTTTATTCCAATGAAAATAATAGTGAAAATATCACATCTATTAAAGTCACATTTAGCCTGCAAAGAAAATATAGAAGGGAAAATTACACTCTCATCTTTTTAATTACATACGGTCCAATCTCATCCAAGGGCAATATTTGATGTGCAGCACCAAGTTTAATGGCCTCGCGGGGCATTCCGAAAACTACACACGATTTCTCATCTTGTGCTATAGTAAATGCGCCAGCCTCCTTCATCTCGAGTAGTCCTTTTGCTCCATCATCTCCCATACCAGTCATAATAACACCGAGCGAATTTGCTCCCGCATATTTAGCCGTGCTTCGGAAAAGAACATCTACAGAGGGTCTATGGCGGTTTACTAAAGGTCCCTCAATAACCTCAACATAGTATTTAGCACCACTGCGTTTTAGCATCATATGAAAATTGCCAGGGGCTATTAATGCTTGCCCACGTAAAACACTATCACCATTCTGGGCTTCCTTCACCGATATTTTGCAAATATCGTTCAACCTATTAGCAAACGAAGTGGTAAACTTTTCGGGCATATGCTGTACAATCACAATTCCAGGACAATCCAACGGCATCGATTTTAAAAAATCAGCAATTGCTTCAGTACCACCAGTAGATGCACCTACGGCTATTACTTTATCTGTTGTAGTTAATGACCCTACTGGGGTTTTTGTCATTGGTATAACTGCATCGGCCGATAGTTTTGGCTCAACCGCAGGAATTTCTACCATTTTTCGGCGTGTAATTTTTGAGCCTGCTGCAGCTCTAATTGCATCGCAAATCCTAATTTGGGATTCTTCAATAAATTTTTTGGTATTAAGCTGTGGCTTTGTAATTATATCAACAGCACCATATTCAAGTGCACGAATTCCCATTTCGGTAGCTTTATCCGTTAAACTCGAAATTACAATTACAGGAATTGGATGCTGCGACATTATTTTGCGCAGGAAGGTCAAACCATCCATTCGGGGCATTTCAACATCCAGGGTAATTACATCAGGAACTTCTTCGGCTATCTTGCGAGCGGCAAAGTACGGATCGGCAGCCGTTCCCATAACCTCAAGCAATGGATCCGACGAAATTATTTGCGAAAGGGTTTGACGTACCAACGCAGAATCATCAACTACTAAAACCTTAATTTTCCCTGCCATAACAAATCATTTACTTTGATTGAATAAGCTGCTTTTGTATGTATTTTTGGCGAACCTCTCCGGTATGAGTTACAAACTCAATTTTACGTCCTAATTTTCCTCCAAGACTTTTAGCTACAATTGGAATTTTATGTTCCCCAAGTAGTTCCAGCGCAATTTTGATATTTCTATCTCCTATTTGAAAATTAGCAATGTTTGTTTCAATTACCTCTCCCCCTCCAAAAACTTTTGCCTGAAGATCCGCCTTTGAAGAACCTAGCGCAATCATTCTCTCAATTAAACGCTCAATGGCAATATTGCCATACTTAGGACTTGCCAAACCTTGACCGTTCCAAAGCGGAAGCATATAATGGTTTATTCCTCCACGCCTAGTTTTGGGGTCGAACAAACAAACAGCAACACACGATCCCAGTATAGTGTTAACCACATGGGGCTCCTTGTCAGCGAAAAGAGCCGCAGGATATAAGTAGTGTTGCTTTAACTCTTCCATTAATGTTGATTAAAAAACTTCCGAATCCGAATCGAAAAACATCTCGTTAGCATCAGTTGCAAATCCTTCGATAGGCTCCTCGGATTCTGGGATGTTTATTGTAAAACAAGCCCCTTTACCCAACTCACTTTCAATATCAATATGGCCATTGAGCATATCGATAATAGCCTTATTTATTGATAAACCAAGTCCGTGACCTCTATTCAGTGAGTTTATACCAGAATCAACCCTCTTAAACCTATCGAATATTATTTTCTGATTCTCCCTTGATATTCCAATTCCATGGTCACGAACTTTAATTGAAAGTATGCTATCTTTTATTCTAGCATCAATCTCAATAACTCCACCCTCAAAGCTGAAATTTACTGCATTACTTAAAAGGTTGGCAATTATTAACTTAAGTTTTTCAGGATCTGTTTTAAAAGTGTTATCATGATTATCAGCGGAGTCTTCATTCAAATTGAATTGAATATTCATTTTTTTCTTTCGCAACTCAAACTTAAACGATTCTATAACACTCTCGAGTAAATTTCGAACATCAACCCTTAATATTTCTGGAGAGATGTCGCCTGCTTCAATTTTGGCTGCAACAAAAATATTTCGTAACTGAAAATCGAGATTAAAAGCCTCAGAATGAATAAGAGCTACCATCGAAATAACTTTTTTCCAGTTTTCCTTATCAACTGAAAGTATAGCCTTTGAAAGACCTATAATGGAAGTAAACGGATTAATGATTTCATTGGTAATATTTGAAATAAAGTGGGTTTTTAAAGCTTCGGATTCTTCAAGCTTTTTATTTACCACTTTAAGTTCATTGTTTAACTCCTTAAGCTCCTTTAACGCTTTCCTATTCTGTTCAAATCTTC
>CAZTVY010000364.1:0-3009 GCA_964617235.1 uncultured Rikenellaceae bacterium
CAGCGTTTACGAATGCATGGTTGACGAAGTTAGCCCCAAAGACATCATTTTAAATAGCGAAATTAAGGGATTGGATTTAATTCCCTCACATATAGACCTAGTAGGTGCTGAGATTGAAATGCTCAATATGCCTAACCGAGAAAAAATCCTTAAAGGTGTTATTGAGAAGGTAAAGGACGATTACGATTTTGTACTTATCGACTGCTCTCCTTCACTTGGACTTATCACAGTTAACGCACTTAGCGCGGCCGATTCTGTAATTATTCGCGTACAGTGCGAGTACTTTGCGCTAGAAGGGCTTGGAAAACTTTTGAATACAATCAAAATTATTCAAACCCGGTTAAACCCAGAGTTACAAATTGAGGGCTTCCTACTTACCATGTACGATGCTCGCTTACGCCTATCGAACCAAGTTGTTGAAGAGGTTAAGAAACACTTCCAGCAAATGGTTTTCGAAACCATTATTCAACGTAACATCAAGTTAAGTGAAGCGCCAAGTTACGGTAAGCCTGTAATTCTATACGATGCAGCATCAACTGGCTCTGCTAACTATATCAACTTAGCTCGCGAGCTACTGCAAAAAAACAATATGACCAGCATCGATTACAAGGTGGCTGAACAGCAATAATACATAAGGCAGGAGAATTTAGATATGTCAAAAAAAATGGCTTTAGGAAGGGGATTAGGAGCACTTATAGAGGATGCATCAACTGACTCTACCAGAAGTGGCAATGAGGAAACCGTTAAGCACGTTGTTAAGGAATTAGTTAACGAGATTGATGTTGAGAAAATTGACATCAACCCGTACCAACCACGCACCAATTTCGATGAAACTGCGCTAAAGGAATTATCGGACTCAATACTAAAACTTGGGGTGATACAACCCATTACCGTTCGCGCAATTAACGGAAGGTATCAACTTATCTCTGGAGAGCGCAGGTTGCGCGCTGTAAAACTTGCTGGACTTAAAACTATTCCTGCATTTACCCGCACCGCCGACGACCAAGGTATGTTGGAAATGGCTCTGGTTGAAAATATTCAACGTGAAGACCTCAACGCCATTGAGGTTGCCATTAGCTACCAACGTTTAATTGACGAGTGCTCACTAACACAGGAAACACTTGCTGACAGAGTTGGAAAGAAAAGGGCTACTGTTACAAACTACTTGCGTTTGCTAAGATTACCTGCCGAAATTCAAATTGGCATTAGTGAGTTTAAAATCTCGATGGGTCATGCAAGAGCACTTGTAAATGTTGACGACGTTAAACTTCAACTTGATATCTACAATAAGATAATAAACGAAGACCTTTCTGTTCGCAGGGTTGAGGAGTTGGTTAGAGACTCACAGAACCACAAACCACAAAAAGAGTCCAAAGCAAAACCAAGCGCTAACCTAGCCGAATCGGAAGTAGTGCTTCGTGAGCATCTTACCAACAAGTTAGGCTTGCGCGCCGATGTTAAACCTGGTGGCAAAGGCGACGGAAAAATTGTTATATCGTACAATAATTCCGAGGAACTAGATGTTATTCTTGAGAAGTTTATTAGAATTGAGGAGTAAACTCTAATCCCAAAGCACTAAAAGCCCCAAGGATTTGAAGACTAAAGTTTTTATAAATATTATAGGCCGACATTCCATAAAAAGATTGTCGGCCATTCTGATTTTTCTACTCGGCTCTACTAGCGCAACATTCTCACAAGTTGTTGAGAAAAGTAAAGTTCCGCCTAAGGATTTCACTGCCCGAATTTGGCTTGTTTCTCACATAGCCCCTGGCTACGGACAGGTTGTAAACAAGGACTACTGGAAAATTCCTGTATTCTACGGAGGCATGGGTAGCATGCTCTATTTAGGCATTAATGCCAACCAGAACTACCAGCATAGGCTAAGAGTTTACAATATGGCATCGGATTTATCGCCCGACAAGGAGTACCTAAAGCAACGAGTAATAGAACAACGGAACACTCGCAACCTCTACTATGCAGCGGCTGGTGCTTTTTACCTTGCCAGTGTGGTTGATGCTGTTTACTGTTATAATGACAAGAAGCACTCCCCTGCAGCAGCAACAATATTCTCGACACTTGTTCCTGGACTTGGGCAAGTTTATAACAAAAAGTACTGGAAAGTGCCAATTATTTACGGAGGATTATCCACCTTTTATTTTATTGCCGACTGGAACAATAGAGGCTATACCCGCTTCAAAACTGCATTGAAATACAAAATTGACGATAACCCCAATACCATTGACGAATTCAACGGACAACGAACTGCCGATGAGCTAAGGTATTACATGAACGCCTACCGTCGTAATCGCGATATGGCCATTTTAGGTTTTTCGGCGGTTTACATACTAAACATTCTCGATGCCAACGTGGACGCCCACCTTTACGATTGGAATGTGGATGACGATTTAGGCATTAGGGTGGAACCTGCCGTTGTAAATGCTGAAGCAGCCATGAATGGTTCAAGTGCCCCTGTTTTTGGGCTATCCTGCAAACTCACCTTTTAATTTAGTGGAATATTAAGGGTTTTATTTGCTTTTATTAAAACAACCATACTATATTTGTTGATTAGAAATTTAACCAACTGAAAACCTTAACCTATGAGGAATTTATTTATTGTATGCTTGCTGATGATTACTTTTGTTGGTGTTAAGGCACAAAACAACACTCAAAACGCAGCGGACACAATACAAATTGATACAATTTTAGACGAAGAAATTAATGGTAACCTCGACAGCCTATTAAATCTTTGGTATGTTCAACAATCAATAGACTCCAACAACTTAGTAATAGGCATTGAGAGCGACAGTATTGGTTTAGCCGACTACCCTGATTCTTTTTATATAAAAAGGCTACAAGGCATCAACTCTTTAATTGAACTGCCCTACAATCATATAGTTAAAAACTTTATCAACGTATATACGCAAAGGAAAAAAGACCAAGTTGAAGTAATGCTTGGCTTAACAGACTACTATTTCCCTATTTTCGAAGAAATCCTTGACCAATACCAAC
>CAZTVY010000365.1:0-3003 GCA_964617235.1 uncultured Rikenellaceae bacterium
GCTGGCTTTTCTGGATAAAAACATCGCCAGTTGCACCAAGTAAGTCGGCGGCTGTTTGAGGGTTGTTGAATGCTATTTGTGCTTGTCTGGTTGTAGTAATTTTTACTGGAACATCCCTTTTTGCTTGTCCCCATCTGTTGGCCGATACTACAACTTGGTCAATTGAGAATATTGAGGGGCTTAGAGAAATCTCAAAATTATCTGCTAAAAGTTCTTGATAAGTAGTTTTTTTTACTGTGTAACCAATTATGCGAATTTCCATCCACTCCGAATTTTTAAATTCAGATATATTTGCTTGCCCTGATGAGTTAGTTATGGCTTGTATGTTGGTAATATTGCAAACAATAGTTGCAAATTCAATAGGATTTGAAGTTTCTTTATCTTTTATAATAATTGTTTGGGCACTAATTTGGCTAAAACAAAAAAGAAGAAGGATGTTTAAAAATGCTTTCATTGATTTAAATATTTTAAAGATTTATTTTTTGGAATATGCATTAACTAGAAGCCTTTAATATTGATAAGTGTGGGTAGATCAATTCGTCTGTTTATATTATTGTTTTATTTCAGACATTAATTACATTAATTCGACTGCAAAGGTAATAATCTCTTTATCAGACTAAACTATTTTGAGTAAGTTTAATAATGATTCAAACATCAAATATTGAAATGATGCAGAATCAAGGCCAGTTCTTTCTTTTTTTATTGAAAAATTTCTTCAATTCTTTTTAGTTCATCGTTTGTAAAATGAGTGTTTTTTAGTGAAAGCAGACAATCGTTCAGTTGCGATTCCTTGCTAACACCAATAAGAACCGATGTGAGTTGAGGTCTTTTTAGCAACCATGCAATGGCCATTTGGGCCAATGTCTGGTTTCTGTTTAAAGCAATTGAATTAAGTTGGGTTATTTTTCTTAGAAGTTCATTGGTTATTTGGTCTGCTTTGAGGAAACCGTGTTCTTTTGCTGCTCTAGAATCCTCTGGAATTCCATTTAAATATCGGTTAGTTAAAAGTCCCTGCGCCAATGGCGAAAAGGCAATACAGCCTACACCATTATTGTCCAAAACAGTTAGCAATCCATTTTCAACCCACCTGTCGAGCATGGAGTATTTTGCCTGATGAATCAGGCAAGGTGTTCCGAGTTGTTTCAGAGTTTTAATGGCAATTTCACTTTGCTCGGCCGAATAGTTCGATATCCCAACATATAGCGCTTTTCCCTGACGAACCATTAAATCCAAAGCCCCCATTGTTTCTTCAATTGGTGTATTTGGGTCGGGACGATGCGAGTAGAAGATATCCACGTAATCTACTCCCATTCTCTTGAGGCTTTGGTCGATGCTTGCAACTAGGTACTTTTTTGAGCCCCACTCGCCGTAAGGGCCAGGCCACATATTGTAGCCTGCTTTGGTAGATATTATAATTTCGTCGCGATAGGGACGAAGGTCTTTTCTCAGAATCTCTCCGAAAGTTTCTTCGGCCGACCCAGGAGGTGGCCCATAGTTATTGGCCAAATCGAAATGAGTTATTCCTGCATCAAATGCCTTACGGACAATTGCTCTTCCATTCTCAAAATCATCAACTCCGCCAAAGTTGTGCCATAATCCTAGCGATAATGCTGGGAGTTGAAGTCCGCTTTTACCGCATCGGCGGTATAGCATATTGTTATATCGGTTATTGTCAGCGATGTATTCCATAACAGAGTATTTCATAAAGCAACAAACTTCGTTAGAATTAAATACAAATCCAAGCTCGTAAGCAAACAAAAAAAACGACCCCAGTTCGGAGTCGTTTCTCAATAAATAACCTTTCGGTTATGGCATTATTCTGGTTTAATTAGTTCCAGACTACGTTTAACAAAGCGGCTCAAATCCTCACCTTTAAGCATATTGTTTGCTAGTAAAGCCAAGTCAATAAGTTGTTTTACCAGTTTTTGGTCGCTACCAAAACCTTTGAGTAGTGAGCGGCGCTCATCCTCAAACTTATCGAGTTGTTTTTCGGTTTCGGCAAGAGCATCCTTATCGGCTTGTGGAATCTCCTCATCCTTCTTATCCTTTCTGGATTTGTGAAGTTCGTCAGCCATTTCTTTTAAAGGCTTGATGTTCTTGTCGAGTTCATCCAGTTTATTTCCCAACGATTCCGATTTGTTTGCAATAACCGATTTAACCAGCGGGTGCGATACGTTTACAACCATATTGTGGCTATCGGGCAAATTGCCATACATACCAGCGGTTGGGCTCATTGCGGCCATATCCTTCATACGGCGCATAAACTCAGAGTGTGTAATTACCACTGGGCTGGCGTTCTCACCCAAATCCTCGAACGAAATCCAGTAGTGGTCTTCGCTCTTTACAGCACCCTCAAACACAGCGCGTAAATCGTTTTGCTCATTGGTAGAAAGGGCAACCTCTTTTCTATCCTCCTTTACAATGATTTTCTCAATCACATCGGAGTCAACACGGGCAAATCGTGAATCCTTAAGTTTTGATTCCAATGCGTTAATTAAGTGTGGGTCCAGCTGTCCATCCATCATCAACACATCGTAGCCACGGCTCTTTGCCTCCTCAATGTAGCTGTGCTGGTCAACCTTGTTGGTTGTGTATAGGTAGATAAGAGTTTTGTTCTTATCGGTTTGATTCTCCTTGATAAGTTTCTCGTACTCCTCAAATGTGAAGTACTTACCATCAACATTTTTGAATAGAGCAAACTTCTCGGCACGCTCGTAGAACTTTTCATCGGTAATCATTCCAAAGGTGATGAAAAGTTTTAGGTCATCCCATTTTTTCTCGAACTGCTCACGGTCGTTCTTGAAAATCTCCTGAAGCCTATCCGCTACTTTCTTGGTGATATGGCTCGATATTTTCTTAACGTTCGAGTCGCTTTGCAGGTAACTGCGCGATACGTTTAGTGGGATATCTGGAGAATCTATAACACCGTGGAGTAGTGTCAAAAACTCAGGAACAATACCTTCAACCGAATCGGTTACGTAAACCTGGTTGCAGTATAGTTGA
>CAZTVY010000366.1:0-2997 GCA_964617235.1 uncultured Rikenellaceae bacterium
GTGGGACGAACAAAGAAAATCATTCTTTGGAGGTGCAATTCAAGAAATATTGCTAAAAAAACAAGAAGGTGCTTACGAAAAATGGAGAAAGACAACAGATGAAATGTTGAGCGAAACTAAAGAATATGCTACTACGCCTGAAGACTGCTCAAGAATTATTCTAGGAAAGCCTATAGAAAAAGGCTACAAGATTGCAAAAAACATAATCGGAGATTTGAGAAGCAAAGAAAAATAGAATTAAGCCAGCACCCAACAGGTGGTTTATTCTACTGGGGCAGATGATGCAGATACAAAAGTTTTTACTATTTTAGTTTCGATTAGCGGGGGTAACGCCTCTGGGGAGCAAACTCCCCTGTAGCCCAAAATTACTGACCGTTAATGCCCCTCAATTTTACAATAAACATATATTTTCCTATATTTGAGAACCAAACCCTACTGCAATGAAAAAAATACTGGTAATATTTTTTTTGCTTGTAATTGTTGTATCGTGCAATAGCAAAAAGCAACTGAACAATACAGCACTGCAAAACTTAAACAACTTCGACCCTCAAGTTTACGAGCTAAAAGATAATAGTGTGAATTTAGTTAGAGGGCAGGTTTTATATATGCCAATATACTCAAATATTCCGCACTTTATGGATTCAGTTGAAATTGATATGAGTGCATTTGCAGCTATCCATAATACCGATTTTTACCATAGCATTAAACTTCAGAAAGTCCAATATTTCGACACAAAAGGCCGATTAGTACGCGATTTCTTGCCTAACGAAACAAAAGTTCTTAAACCATTGGAAACCGCAGATTTTTACGTTCCCTACCAAGATAAAAGTGGCACTGGTGCTAATTTCCTAATTGAATGGAAAGCCGATAGCCTTGTTACGGAACCTTTAGTTGAGTCAATTACCATTAATACTAAACTACAAAACACTGTTGCTGTGTTAAGCCATGGAAAGGTTATTAAGGAAATCCGATAATCTACAATATCAACCTACCCCCTAATATCAATTGAACTTGGTTCAATATACCCTTCCATAATAGCGTAAATGGTTAGGCCTGAGGCAGACTTAATATCGAGCTTTGCAGTAATATTCTTACGGTGAGTAATTACAGTATGTATACTGATAAATAATTTCTCGGCAATTTCCTTGTTGGACATACCTAGGGCAACACATTTCAGCACATCAACCTCGCGCATCGATAACTCGTTATCCTGATTCTCCAAAAATGTTTTCGAGTTCGAAAAGGTCTCTTTAACAATATCGATAATCTTATCTGTAGAAAAATTTGTTTCTATAAATGGCAAGTCGGAATCAATTCGCTTACTATCAGCATATATAAGAATTCCTTTTGGTTTGCTCTTGGCACAAACTCCTCCCAACTTTTTAAAGTGGCTTAATGCAGAGGGTTCAAATATGTATCCAAGTATATCGCTAGCACGAAAATCGAACTCGCCAAAAATAGCCTGCTCCACCACCCTAATGCCCGCAATACCACGCACTATGGCTGCCAATCCCTTCCGAACAATATCGTTCGAATGGACTACTATTACAACACCGCTAACCATTCAGCTCTTCTTCAATTTTAGCGACTATTGGAACAAGTATTTTATCCTCAATACGGGTATGGTCCTTCAAATCGTCCTCGAAACGCTGAAGGGCATACAGAAAATCGTTACAGTAATTATCGTTATATGTTGGTTCAAGGAATTTTATAATAAGGTTCCGTAAATCGGAGAGTTTCTCATCCAAATCGGTATGTTCACGCTCAAATGCATGAATGCTATAATTTTGTATGCGCTTACGTTCATTTACAAGATTCAGTACATACGGAAAAACTTGAACCTCCTCGTTTTGAATATGCTCTATTAGTTCAACCTTATAATCCAAGTAGAACTTCTCTATAAGTTGTAGGTTTTGAGAACTTGAACTTTGTAGTAGCAGGTTCAGCAACCGCTCAATCTCTGGCACAGTATAATCGATGTAATACCTGTGGGTTTGCTGCAAATAATCGACAATTGAGGTTACGGGAACATTAACTAAACCAGAATCGGGTAAAAAATCGGGATTGATGTAGGTATTTATAATGGCCAAAAAGAAATCGGGATTCACATTACGTTCCCTACAAATCTGCTCAACGGTTTTATCCCTAAATCCCAGCCGAATGCCAAATCGGTTAATAATGGGGAGTAAATTATAGTTGGATAGAACCAAGTCGGCCATTCTATGTTCACGGGTAAAAACTGACTTCATCTGTACAAATTAGGTTTGCACTGTAAACATAAATGGTTGAAAATAGTTCAACGCTAAACAGCCGTATAAAGCGATTGTATAAATATGTTTAGTTGGGATTTTGCATATCTAAATAAAGTTGTTACTTTAGTCAAGGGAATAAAAAATTAAACTTATGGAAATCAAAGGTTCTGCTGTAAAAGCTACGCCCGATTTTGTAAAGGCAAATTTCTACAACAGATATAATGAGTGGGTTAAATCGTTACCCGAATCATCGAGACATATAATGGAACAGCCTATTTACGCCACAACCTGGTACCCATTAATGGAATCGGTTATTATTCCAACACAGAAAGTGGCCGACTTGTTTTATGGCGGCGACAACACTATGGCTGCCCGCGAAATAGGACGGTTCAGTTCAGATATTGCGCTTAAAGGAATTTACAAGATATTTGTAAGAATTAGTTCTCCTCATTTTGTATTAAGTCGTGCTTCAAATATTTTCTCAACATATTACCAACCCGCAGATATTAAGGTGATAGAAAATGCTGAGAAAAAAACGGTTCTCCAATTGGCCAAATTTCACCCAAACGAGAAATTAATTATGGAACGAATTGCAGGCTGGATTGAGCACACGCTGGAAATCACCCTGAAATCGCCATTAAAGGTTGATGTGGAAAATAAGGTAGACGGAAACCAACTATCGTCTAAAATTACGGCGATGTGGGATTAATTTTAACAAGCCCAGTTTTCAAAAACAAATCATATG
>CAZTVY010000367.1:0-2990 GCA_964617235.1 uncultured Rikenellaceae bacterium
TACCAATAAATCATACTTCGCTGAAATTGCCCACGATAAGTAAAAGAGAAACGTCCCAACTCAAACTTTGGCCTAATAGCAACGGAATATCTATGCCCATTAAATCTTTCATCAAAATCACTCTCATAAAACCTTGAGTAACGGTATCCGCCTATCAACTGCAACCATTTTAATGGTTTAAATGCAATATTTGCCTCAAGCAACATATCATCGACCCGGAATGGGAAACTGGTCATTCGAAGTTCCGGCGTAACACTTACCGACAATGAATTTGACAAAGGCTTTGTAACCTCAACACCCGTCCATAAACCATAAACATCCTGAGAAATAGCCCTATTACTCAATAGCAGAAGGCTAAAAACAATCAACAAAAAACTCTTTTTCATTTAATTTCCCAAATAAATAATCCGTTGTGAATTTAACTTAACTTCGTTTTCTTCGTGCAAAGTAACTGAAATAATATAAACTCCCGATGAAATGCCTAAATAACTCAAATTCCATGGAATTGTTGTATCGGAAACCGAAAAATCGACGAATTTCTCTGCAACTAACTTTCCGGACATTGAGGTTAACGAAATTGTAAAATTCGCACTAGGTTTATAACTCAATTTCACAGAAACTTGATTACTTACTGGATTTGGGAATACAGTTACCTCGGGTAAATATAACCGGTGAGTTCCATTGGTTTTTATATTTGACGCACCTGGAGTTGGAGTATTCAGCTCCACAGGAAGTCCCTTCCCATTAGGGTAATAACCCAATGTTTTATCCTTTGATATTCGGGAAATATTGTAACCATCAATAAACTTCTTTGATGTAAATATGCCTATCTCCTCTCCATCTCTATTTAACTTGAATGGCAGATGTTTGTTACCTTTAGAAGCATTTCCATCGGCCCAAAACAGTATAAACTCTCCAGATTGAATGTTTACATTAGGAAGATTCCACTTATCGGGGTTGCTCAAATTATCGGTTATGGTAATATCGCCAAGCCAAATAGAGGATGTTCCGTAATTATAAAGTTCAATCCAATCGGAGTAGTCGCCATACTCATCGGGAAACGTATGTGTGTTGGATGTCATAACCTCATTAATGCAGAGCGTTACAGAAGAACTCGATGGAAAATTAATTATGTTTTCGCCATTCAAAGGCTCTGTAGTGGATTGGTTTTCAGCATCAACCGCAACTATTTTGTAGTAAACCGTTGTAGTTGGCTTACTAAAAGGACCAAAAGTTACAGCATAAAACCCAGTACTATCCAATACCATCGGGATTTCTCTGGCCGAAAAATTATCAGTACTATATATCAACTTAACACTCTTAGGCATTGACTCATCATTTACCTGCGCAGCAATTTTAATTGGCACCTTATAGGATATTGCCCTATGGTAAATATTTGTTACAACTGGAGGAATATTCCCCACTAAAGCCTGAGAGGTTGCATTCTGATGACGCTTATTAACATAGGGAATCAACCCGTACTTAACATGCCCACCCAACGATTGATTATAGGAATTGTCAAATGCAGTATTATTCCACCCATAATCCAGCGTTCTGTACGTATCGGCATAGGCATACTGTTTAATCATATTATATGTAGCTGTAGCCTTAGCGCTCAACAAAGTTGGGCTAAATTCTTTTGCTAACAGCTGCCTGATGTAGAACAAATAACGTTTTTTGTACACTTCAACGCTAAGTATTTTTTTTGTCAAAGGTCTATCCTCACTACTTGCCCAAGAGTTAACGTTCCGAGTAGCCCAATCAATATTAAACCAGTCAATACCAAATGTATTATCAACATCGTATGGAATAAACTCAAATTTACCTGTTGATGTATTTTTATACAGATAGAAATTGTTCTTGTTGTAGGAGTAACCATCCCAATGACCTATTAACGCTTCAACAGCAAGGTATTTTAAAAAGGAATTCACATTGAATATTGGCTCAAGCTTAGAAGGCAATTCTGAAGTGGATGTTTGAGTTACAACATGAATCAACTGAGCAATATCAGAATAATCATCGGCAGCAATATTGGTTTTTAAATCGTAAACTCTATAACCATTTGCGGTAAACTTATAACTACTCGGACTAGCTCCTCGGTATGTTAAATCAGCGGGGTAAAGGCATTTGTAGAGGTTACCATCCTTATTTCCAAATCTACTCTCCACAAACTCCTCATCTATGTGCTCTACGCTCATATACAACCCATAGTACTGATTATTGATATAAAGCCTTACATGGTTTGCTCGCGGTGCAGGAACTCCAATACTATAAAGAATATCCCAACCTAACTTTGCACGAATTATGGAAGGGTCGTTATGCTCACCGTTCAGATTCATCTTTTCCATTCCTTCAAACTTCTGACCTACCACAAAAGTATTAAACGAAACTTTTAATGATTTTTTGGATGAATAACGCGAAGTATTCCCTCTTAGTCTAACTCCTACATCGTAAACAGTATCGATAAGTACGGATGATGCAAACTTAAAAGTAGCCTTATACTCCACATTGCTACTTTCATTGCCAGACTGGTAAAGACTTTGCAGGGAAGTGTTATCCATGTAGATATCAACCCTTGGCACTTCTGTATCAACGTAAACAGGCAAATAACTTGGAAAAAGACTCTGAGAGTTAAGGTTGACACCCAAAAACTGCAAAACAATTAATATCAGATATTTATTTTTCGAAATCATTGATTTATCAAATTTGAAACTTGGTAAATATAGCCCGTAACATTTTTTTAATCTTAATTATACACCCAATTAACATACATATTAATGCAAACGATTGAGATTGAATTCTTGAAAGAATCATTACTTATCCCAACTTCTAATTTGGACTGATTATAAATTGGTCAATTGTTTAACAATTTGGATAATGGTAGCCAAAGAAATTTATTTTTGTAGTCGGTGTCAAAATCGATATTAAATGCCTTATAAACCAACCTTAATTGAGCATTTAGGACGTATCGATGCAGTTACTCCCAACGA
>CAZTVY010000368.1:0-2966 GCA_964617235.1 uncultured Rikenellaceae bacterium
TAGGTAAAATTGAAAAGTACCAGCGTATTAAGCAGGATACGACCGTATACCTTCGCCTACTTTATATAGAAATTGTAAACAACCTTGAGGTGTTAAAAACAGTAAACTTTGATAAATTTAGTAGCACCAAAGCCAACGACTCTCAAATAAAGACTATTATAAAACTTCTCCAAACCGATATTCTTGAAAGCGTTTTTTACAAATCGGACGAGAATAAGAATATTGAACTATACGAAAAACTCCGAAAACGTGGTAAAATAAGTAATCGAGGACAAGAACTCATTAAAACTTCCAATAAGGGCGATGAGGTTAAGGCCAAAAGCAGTTTTGTTTACGAGAACATATTGCAGGCCATATCGTTTGTGGTTACCAAAATAGAGGTAATGCGGAAGTACTCTACGCTAACCAACGAGGAGTTGTCTATAGTTAAAAATATGAATCTAAAAACAAGATTAATCAACATAAACCAGCGCTTACTGATGATTAAGAATGTAATGGATGGTTTTGATGAGATTAAGGAAATGGCTCGGTAGTTAATTAACATTTAAACATATGAAAAGAATTGTTTCGATTTTTCTATTGTTCACAAGTTTTAGTATTTATGCTCAAAAATCCGATTGCATTGCAGACTTTGAGTATTTAGTAAAAAAAATAAAAAACGATTATCCTGGTTACAAGCATAAGACTCAAAACGAAAAGCAGAAAGAACTTTTACTGTTAGAGGATAGAACTCGTAAGAGAATAATTTCCTGTCCCGATAGTTGTTTCATATATATTCAGGAGTATGTAGACTTTTTTAAGGATAAACATCTTCGAGTCCAGAGAGTTTGGCATGATTCTAAGTTGTTGTTAAAACGAATGGATGTTTCAACATATGGACGAAATGTCAAGGTTAATTTTGATAGTTTAAAGATTGCTAGCATTTCATCATCTGGACTTGAGGGCATTTGGAAAAGTTACTGGGATGAATTTGCTGTGATTCGAACAGATAAAAATAAATACATTGGCGTTGCAATAAATGTTGATGGGTGGAACTCCGGACAGGTTATTTACGAATTTGTTCCGCATGGCAATTCGGAGTTTAATCTGATTCAGTATTCGCTCATAGAGGGGCGTAAGCCTGTATTGGGTAACGCATCGCTCCATGTTAATGGAAAGATACTTGAAATTCACGATGATGCAAAGTATGTTCGCAAGTCCGCCTCTCCTGCTTTTGACGAAGCTTTGCGTAGTTCCTATGTACAAAGTTACCCTAATGGGCGAAACACATACTGGCTCGACATGGTTTTAGGCGATAGCACTGTTTATTTACGTTTGCCCGATTTTATGAGCGAAAATGTTGAAAAACTTGTAAAGAAACATTGGAACGATATTACATCGCGACCAAACTTAATAATTGATATTAGAAACAATGGCGGAGGTCAGGATAATTTCTTTCAAATACTTTTGGAGTTAATATACACAAAGCCCTATGAAAGTAAAGGAGTTGAGTGGTATGCTACCGACGGGATTATTAAAATGTATGAGGATGCTATTCGTAAAGGCGAAATTAAAAACGGAGAGGAAGGCTTAAAATGGACTAATACCTTGCTCAATGAAATGCGAAAAAATAAGGGTGGATTTGTTGTTCACCCAATGATGGGTCAGGATAAAATTATTAAGCGAGATACTATTTATAAATATCCTAGTCGTGTAGGCATTATTATAAATGAGAGCAACGCATCGTCGGCTGAGCAGTTTTTACTTGCAGCAAAGAATAGCGATAAGGTTATACTTTTTGGTAATAGAAACACCATGGGTGTTTTGGATTATTCAAATGCTGTTTCAGAACTATTACCCTCCGGTAATTTTAAGTTGATTTATCCGTTAACACGCTCTCGAAGACTGCCCGATAATCCCATTGACAATATAGGTATTGCTCCGGATGTACTAATTCCCTACAACGAAACTAATCAGCTTTTCAATAGGCTTGACAATTGGGTATACTTTGTTCAAGAATACTTGGAGTATATGGCGAAGTAAATTTATGGAAACATTAAAACCCTATAAAATAAAAAGGAGAGCCTTTGTTCTTGCAATGGTTTTTAGCGCAATTTTTTTGACACTGGGGATTATTCTCTTGGTGCACTCATTAATAACAGGTTTCGACACTAGGTTTTTTGGGGGAGATTGGAATTCTGTTCTTTACACTTTTCAAGGTTTGGGATTTCTTTATATCGGCTTAGACCAGCTTCGTTACGAAAAGTTTTTTATTCAATGGGATGATAACGGAATAACCTATTTACTCCGAAAATCTAAAAGGGTTGAAGTTATTCATTTTAAGAGCATTGAGTCGGTTGAAATAAAGCTATACGATATAGTTTTGAAAGTAAACGGCGAAACCAAAACTATAAATTTGGAAGGCTTTCAATTTCAAGACATTAAGATGGTGAAGGAGGTTTTCCAAAGTGTTAAGTTATCGATGTCAACTAAGCAGTTGCAGGTTAATTAGAACTTAATTCAAACAAAATGAGCAAGACCATCAGGAAATATAACACCTTTGAGTGGATTGACCTTGAAAAACCAACACAGGAGGAACTTAAGGAGATAACTCAACCTTTTAATATCGATTATAACTTGCTTGAGGATAGCCTTGAGCAAGGACACTTGCCTAAGATTGAGAAAATAAACGATTATACTTTTATTATTCTTAGGGCTTACTCTGCGCATCACTCTGCCAATGTAACCACAGTTGGAGAGCTATCAAATAAAATAGCCTTCTTTTATAACGGGAGTTTACTAATAACCGTACATAGGGCTAAGTTTGATTTTCTTAGTAACCGCTCCCTAATTTATGATAGTTCAGAGGCATTGGTGCTCGATATTTTTAACGAGATGCTATTAACCTATGAAAAACCTTTGCATACCCAAAGCGATAGGATTGATGAATTTGAAAAGTTGATATTCCTTCAGAATGGTAAATCCAT
>CAZTVY010000369.1:0-2965 GCA_964617235.1 uncultured Rikenellaceae bacterium
ATAGGGAACCTTAACAAAATCGGGGTCGGCGTAGTAACGTGCTCTATCCTCAAATGCCAGTTTCTTTGCTTCAATGAAAAGATGCATATACTCCGCACTACCAAATCCCATCGATTTTATATCGTACTGCTCAAGAATATTTAGAATTTGTAGCGTAGCAATTCCTTGTCCATTCGGAGGTAATTCCCAAACATCGTATCCTCTGTACGATGAAGATACAGGCTCAATCCATTCCGATTTATGCACAGCCAAATCATCATACGATAGGAATCCACCGTTGCGCTTCATATAATCATCAATCGCCTTTGCAATGCTACCCTTATAAAACTCATCTCTACCATTTTTAGCAATCAACTCAAGAGTGTTAGCGAGATATGGATTTTTGAATATTTCGCCTTTGGCGGGAGCCTTCCCATTGGGCATATAGATCTCGGCAAAACCCTCAAATTCCTTTAACCTATCAGCATTACGCTTCCAGTAGTACGCAATCAGTTCTGAAACAGGAAAGCCTTCCTTAGCATAGTTAATTGCTGGCTGTAGGTTCTCCTGCATTTTAAGTTTACCAAATTTGCCGTGAAGTTCAAACCAACCATCTACACAACCTGGAACAGAAACTGGCAGAGGTCCAAGTGCAGGAATATGTTTAATACCCTTATCCTTGAAATATTTTAACGTAAGCGATTTAGGAGAGCGTCCGCTTGCGTTTAATCCGTAAAGTTTCTGAGTTTTTGCATCCCACACAATTGCAAATAAGTCGCCACCAATGCCACTCCCAGTAGGCTCAACTAAGCCTAGCATTGCATCGGCAGCAATAGCAGCATCAACAGCAGAACCTCCTTTTTTCAAGATATCAATTGCAACCTGTGTGGCTAATGGTTGGCTTGTGCAAGCCATACCATGCTGTGCAATAACCTCGGAACGAGTTGCAAAGGTAAGCCCTGTCATTCTATCTTGCCCGTATGCCATAGTGCTTAAAGTTAGAACTAATAAGGTTAATGTTTGGTTCATTGGCTCTAGGGTAATAAGTTATAAGGTCATTAAGATAAGAAGTTATTGGGTAAAAGAGAAAATAAATTGGACGAATTAAAACAATAAAAACAAAAGAGGCCAACCTTGCTGGCTGGCCTCTTGTTTTATTAGTAACCGAAAATTTCTTCGAGGGTTAATTTGGTAACTGGACCATATAGTTGCTCCAGTTTACCAAAGTCCATATCGGCCTCCTTGCCAAGGATTACGTATGTTTTTGCTTTACCTTTCACGTATTGTTCTTGGAATTTCTTCACATCGTTCAGTGTAAATGTAGGAAGCTTCTCGAACATCACCTTACGAAAATCGGTAGTCCATCCCATTTCAACAGCATCAACATAGTTCCATAGTAAGTTCATCTTTTCAACTCTACTTGTACGGATATCGGAAATTGCAGATTCTTTGGATAGGTTAAAGCCTATTTCTGCCATTGGCATATCGTTGAATAACTCGTTAAACGCATTGAATGCATCCACAACCTTATCGTTCTGAGTAGCAATGTAACTTGTGTTAACAAATACTCTATCAGGTTTAGATGGGGTGTTAAAACGGGCTCTTGCTGTGTAAGCTAATCCGCGTTTCTCTCTCATCTCTTGGAACACAATAGCATTCATACCTCCACCAAAGTAATCGTTATAGATACTTACAATTGGGTAAAGTTCAAACGAATAAGGAACGCTCTTTGAGATAGTTTGCAGATACGATTGCTTTGCCTCATAATGAGCAAAAACCACTCTATCCTTTGGTGTATCTAACTCAACAAACTTCTTATTTACTGGGGCTACATTGAATTTCTTTGGCAACTTATGGTTTGCCTGAATTTGTTTTTTCAAATCGTTTTGATTCAATGTTCCATAGTAAAGAATGGTATGAGGATAAGTGTTTATCATCTTAATTTTTTCAACTAGACTCTCAGGAGTTAACGCTTTAAGTTGATCTTCAGATAGCACAGCGTTGAATGGGTTTTGAGCACCATAGGTTGCATAGCTAACCAATCCGCGGAATACGGTTGATTGATTCTTTTTAGAATCGTTTCTAGCCTTAATAATGTTAGCAACGTACGATTGTAATGCAGCGTTATCGGGCTTGCAATCGGTCAATAAGTTCTCCATTAAAACCATTGCCTTGTCTGCATTCTCACTTAAACCTGAAAGGCTAACCATCATCTCCTCATCAGAAACAGAAATACTGAAAGTACATGCCAATTTATAGAATTCCTGACTAATTTGATCGGCAGTGAGTTTAGATGTACCAATAAGTTGAACATAATCGGCAGCCAACTCCAAGTTAGGATCGCTTAAACGACCAAATGGGAAGTAATACACTAAACGGAAAGTTCCATTCTCTTTGTTCTTGTTATATAGAACCTCAACCTCTTTGCTCAAATTGAACTTGGTGATATCTTTCTTATAATCAACAAAAACTGGTTCAATTGGCTTTACGGTTGAATTTTTGATTTTCTTTAGATAATCAGATTCAACATCACGATTAATATGAACTGGAGTTATTGCAGGCTTGCTAACCTTTGCAATATCCTCAGGCTTACCCTGACGCTTGTAAACCACAACGTAGTTGTTTCCAAGTTTTTCGTTGGCAAATTTAACTATCTGATCCTTAGTAATTTTTTCAAGGCGAGATATTGTTGAGATAGCGTCGGCCCAGTTAACTCTGTTCAGGTATGACATATACATCATACTTGCACGGCCACGTCCGCTCTCAAGCATATTCATCATGCTCAACTTCTGGTTGTTGATGGCTGCTTCTAGCATCCAGTCAGGGAAATCACCTTTTTTCAAAAGTTCAACCTGCTGTAATAGTAAATCCCTTACCTCATCAAGGCTTTGTCCTTTTTTATTTCTGCCAGAAAGTTGAAGCATTGAATAATCAACCATTGTTCTACTATATGCAGAACAACCAAGAGTTATCTGTTTTTTGTTGA
>CAZTVY010000370.1:0-2962 GCA_964617235.1 uncultured Rikenellaceae bacterium
TTTAGGTGATGTTGGACGTTAACGTATCAATAAAAAACTGAAGCTAAATACAGCGTCGGATACCAAGGTACTTACAAGAGAAGATATCATCGAAATCATCAAGTATTTGATTGAACTAATCAACTCAAAGGCAGATGTTGATGATATTGACCACTTAAGTAACCGCCGTGTTCGTACAGTTGGTGAGCAGTTAGCTGCTCAGTTCAGTGTTGGTTTAGCTCGTATGGCTAGAACAATCCGCGAGAGAATGAACGTTCGCGATAACGAGGTATTTACCCCAATAGATCTTATTAACTCTAAGACACTATCGTCGGTAATTAACTCGTTCTTTGGTACTAACCAACTTTCGCAATTCATGGATCAAACCAACCCTCTTGCTGAGATGACTCATAAGCGTCGTCTTTCAGCATTAGGACCAGGAGGTTTGTCTCGTGAGCGCGCAGGTTTTGAGGTTCGCGACGTACACTATACACACTACGGACGTTTATGTCCAATTGAAACTCCTGAAGGACCAAACATCGGTCTTATTTCTTCGCTTTGCGTATTTGCTCGTATTAACGATTTAGGTTTCATTGAGACTCCTTATCGTAAATCGGATAACGGAAAAGTTGGATTAACCAACGATGATGTTATATACTTGAGCGCAGAAGAAGAAGAGGCAAAAATTATTGCACAGGCAAATGCTATTTTAACTGACAATGGTGAGTTTGTAAATCCAAGGGTTAAAGCTCGTTATGAGGGAGATTTCCCTCTTTCGGAGAAAGAGACTGTGGATTTGATGGACGTTGCTCCAAACCAAATCGCATCTATTGCAGCATCACTTATTCCTTTCCTTGAGCACGACGATGCAAACCGTGCGTTGATGGGATCGAACATGATGCGCCAGGCTGTACCACTACTTAACCCTGAGGCTCCAATTGTTGGAACAGGCCTTGAGGCTTCGGTTGTTAGCGATAGCCGTGTACAAGTTGTTGCAGAGGAGGATGGTATTATTGATTATGTTGATGCTGAGGAAATTATAGTTCGCTATAATAGGACTGAGGACGAGGTCTTTGCTAGTTTCGATCCTGAATTAAAGCGTTACAAACTTCCTAAGTTCAAGAAAACAAACCAGAATACATCAATCACCTTAAAACCAATTGTTAGAAAAGGTCAGGAGATTAAGAAAGGCCAAATTCTAACCGAAGGTTATGCAACTCGGAACGGTGAATTAGCGCTAGGTAGAAACCTTAAAGTGGCATTTATGCCCTGGAAAGGTTATAACTTTGAGGATGCTATTGTTATCAGCGAGCGTTTGTTGCGCGACGATATGTTTACATCAATTCACATTGATGAGTATATCCTTGAGGTTCGCGATACAAAGAGAGGTATGGAGGAGTTAACTTCTGATATTCCTAACGTTTCCGAAGAGGCAACTAAAAACCTCGACGAGAATGGTATGATTCGCATTGGTGCTAACGTTGTTCCTGGTGATATTCTTATTGGTAAGATTACTCCTAAAGGAGAGTCTGATCCAACTCCAGAGGAAAAACTCCTTCGCGCTATCTTTGGCGACAAAGCAGGTGATGTTAAGGATGCGTCGTTAAAAGCATCTCCTTCTCTATATGGCGTTGTGGTTGACAAAATGCTTTTCTCCCGTGCTATTAAGGACGAGAAAGAAGCCAAAAAGTCAAAAACTAACGATAAGGCCATTCTTGAGAAATTAGATAACGAGTTCAATCGTCACGCCGCAGATTTACTAAACAAGTTGGTTGACAAACTATTTGTTTTGGTAAATGGTAAAACATCTCAGGGTGTTTATGATAACTTGAGTCAGGAAATCATTCCACGTGGAGTTAAGTTTACCCAAAAGATGCTTGCTGAGATTGATTATATGAATGTTAATCCGAACAAGTGGACTACCGATAAACAGAAGAATGATCTTATTAAAGCAGTTATCCAGAACTACATTCTTAAGTGGAAGGAGTTCGATGCTGAATACAAGCGTAAGAAGTTCAATGTAACCATTGGGGATGAACTACCTGCTGGTATTATGCAATTAGCCAAGGTTTATATTGCTAAGAAGCGTAAGATTAAAGTAGGTGATAAGATGGCTGGTCGTCACGGTAATAAGGGTATTGTTGCTAAAGTTGTTCGTGATGAGGATATGCCATTCTTAGAGGATGGAACAACTGTTGATATTGTTCTTAACCCTCTTGGTGTGCCTTCACGTATGAACCTTGGACAGATTTATGAAACTGTTCTAGGTTGGGCAGGATTGAAGTTAGGCGAACGTTTCAGTACTCCAATCTTTGATGGTGCTACACTCGAAGAGATAACCGAATATACTAGTAAAGCTGGTTTGCCAAACTATGGCACAACCTATCTTTACGATGGTGGAACAGGTGAGCGTTTTGACCAACCTGCAACCGTTGGTGTTATTTACATGCTTAAATTAGGCCACATGGTTGATGATAAGATGCACGCTCGTTCCATTGGACCTTACTCACTCATAACACAGCAGCCTCTTGGTGGTAAAGCACAGTTCGGAGGTCAGCGTTTTGGTGAGATGGAAGTTTGGGCTCTTGAGGCATTCGGCGCTTCACATATCCTACAGGAGATTCTTACCATCAAGTCTGACGATGTGGTTGGTAGAGCAAAAGCTTACGAATCGATTGTTAAGGGTGAGTCTATGCCTCAAGCAGGTATTCCAGAATCGCTCAATGTATTGTTACACGAACTGCGTGGTTTAGGGTTAAGCATTAACCTTGATTAACACGTTTTGCAATATCATACTGGGAGGTAAAACTCCCAGTTTACAAAGCAAGACTTAACTATTTAATATTCATACTATGTCGTTCAGAAGGGAAAATAAGGTTAAAAGCAGTTTTTCAAAGATTACTATCAGCCTTGCATCGCCTGAGGAAATTCTTGAGCGGTCGAGTGGGGAAGTGCTAAAACCCGAAACCATCAATTATAGAAC
>CAZTVY010000371.1:0-2955 GCA_964617235.1 uncultured Rikenellaceae bacterium
GGTTTTCCAAATCGGCAAGGATGCGCAATACTCCTGTATAGGATTAATGTCTGGCACTTCGTTGGATGGGCTTGATGTTTGTTTCTGCACCTTCAATAAAAATGAGAATGGAACATGGAAATACTCCATAAATAAAGCTTTAACGCTTCCATATCCGCACGATATAAAATCAATGCTTGAAAGTGCCCCAGCCTTAAATGGCGAAAAACTCACCGAGTTCGATTATAAATACGGGAAATGGCTGGGTAAAGCCACAAAAGAATTTATATTAGAAATAAAGGAAAAACCTGCATTTATTGCATCGCATGGCCATACTATATTTCATAACCCACAAAAAGGATATACACTACAAATAGGTAAAGGTTCTGCCATTTCAACAGAAACAGGGATACCTTGTATTTCTGATTTTCGTTCGTCGGATGTTTGCAGAGGCGGACAAGGTGCTCCGCTAGTTCCCATTGGAGATAAACTGCTATTTTCCGAATACGATATATGCCTTAACTTAGGCGGAATAGCCAATTTAAGTTTCGACAACGATAATTTAGAGAGAATTGCCTACGATGTATCTCCCTGCAATATGCAACTAAACTACCTCTCAAATCTTTTAGGAAAAGAGTACGATAAAAATGGAGAAGTCGGTAGGAATGGCAATGTGTGTAGTAATATGCTGTCAACTTTAAATAACCTTGAATATTATAGAACAAACCATCCAAAATCACTTGGCCGAGAATGGTTCGAAAAGAATATTATTCCAATAATTCAAGATGCAGGATGTTCCACAGAAGATAAACTTCGGACAGCGTATGAGCATATTGCTTATCAAATTGCTTACGCAACCAATAGTCTTAAAGGAAAAAATATTTTTATTACTGGTGGTGGCGCTAGAAATTTGTTCCTCGTTGACCTAATCAAACAAAAAGCCCATAAAGAGGTTATAATTCCAGATTCACTCACGATAGATTTTAAAGAAGCATTAATATTCGCTTTTTTGGGAGTTCTTTTTATAGAACAACAGCATAGCACATTGGCAACAGTAACTGGGGCTAGAACAAATTCCATTAGTGGTTGTCTTTATTACTAACTCAAGCAAATTTGACTGAGTGAATTAAACTCTTTGAGTAAAAATTTATCAAAAAAATATTAGGTTTGTCATTCCGATAATTTTAAAAAACTTCAAAACTATGAGAAAACTCACAGTAAAAATGCTTGTTGTTATTGCAATAGGTTTAATAGCAAGGCCAACTTCTGCATGTACTAATTTCCTTGTAACCAAAGGTGCATCGGTTGATGGTTCAACCATGATAACCTATGCTGCTGATTCACATTATCTTTTCGGTGAATTATATTTTAGACCAGCAGCCGATTACCCTGCTGGAACACTAATGAAAATTTATGAGTGGGATACTGGAAAATATTTGGGAGAAATTCCTCAGGTTGCTCATACATACACCGTAATTGGAAACATGAATGAATACCAAGTTTCCATAGGCGAAACTACCTACGGTGGAATTGAAACCTTACAGGATAGCACCGGGTTAGTTGACTACGGAACCCTCATTTACACAGCTTTACAACGCTCAAAAACTGCCCGCGAAGCTATTAAGGTAATGGCAGAGTTAGTAAATACCTATGGATACTATAGTTCAGGAGAATCCTTCTCCGTATCGGACCCCAATGAGGTATGGATTTTTGAGATGATTGGAAAAGGAACCGATATGAAGGTTGACAAGAAGACCAAAAAATCATACAACGCCAATAAGGGAGCCGTTTGGGTAGCAATTCGTATTCCCGATGGTTACGTTTCTGGCCACGCAAATCATGCTCGTATAACCACCTTCCCAATGGAGAACTTAACTACATCTATAAGTTCAAAAAATCTTGATAAGATTTTTACCCCAGAGGTAGAGGTTGTATATGCTCACGATGTGATTGATTTTGCGCGCAGCAAAAAATTATTCAACGGCAAAAACGAAGAATTTAGTTTCTCCGATATCTATGCTCCACTTGACTTTGGCTCTGCTCGTGGTTGCGAAATTCGTGTTTGGTCATTCTTTAAAGAGGTTAACAAATCCATGTGGGATTATGTTGACTACGCAACAGGTCACAATCTAACTAAACGTATGCCTTTATATATTAAGCCAGAACGCAAATTATCTGTTAAAGATATGATGAATTTCATGCGCGATCATTTAGAGGGAACAGAATATGATATGAGCAAAGACCCAGGTGCTGGGCCACATGCTCTACCCTACCGCTGGCGTCCACTTTCATGGAAATATGAAGGTAAAACTTATGTAAACGAGCGTGCCACTGCAACCCAACAAACCGGATTCTCGTTCGTAGCTCAAGCACGTAACTGGTTACCTAACCCTATAGGTGGAATTTTCTGGTTCAGCGTTGACGATGCTGCTTCAACCGTTTACTTCCCTATGTATTGCGGAGCAACTTCGGTACCAGAGGCTTATGCTGAAGGCAAAGGTGATATGCTAACCTATTGCGACGATTGTGCTTTCTGGACATTCAATAAAGTATCGAACTTTGTTTACCTCCGTTACGATTTGATGCATCAGGATGTTAAGAAGCTGCAGGACGAACTAGAGAATCGATTTATCAATAATACCCCTATTGTTGATGCAAGCGCTAAAGAACTTTACGCACAAGACCCAAAACTAGCCCTACAGTACATTACAGATTATTCTGTAAATACAGGGAACTACTTAGTTAACCGTTGGGAAAAACTTTTCCAATACTTACTTGTGAAGTATATGGATGGTAATGTTAAGCAAGAGGAGAATGGTGGATTTAAGTACAATCCTTACAATGCTTGTCCGGCTCCTGTGAAAAATCCTCAATACCCAGATTGGTGGAAAAAGAATGTGATTGATGCTACAGGAAATAAATTATTAGTGCCAGAAAATGCTGGTGGACATTAAAGAAAAGGGGCTTAAGCCCCTT
>CAZTVY010000372.1:0-2950 GCA_964617235.1 uncultured Rikenellaceae bacterium
CAAACAGTCAAAATATGCTAATAGTCTAAAAACCTAAATATAATGGAAAAAGCAATTGTAAGAACCGACTTCAACTTCCCCGGCCAAACAGGGGTTTACCACGGAAAAGTTCGCGACGTTTACAACATCAAGAACGAATTTTTAGCAATGGTTGTATCCGACCGTATTTCTGCTTTCGATGTTGTGCTTCCAAAGGGAATTCCTTACAAGGGACAGGTGCTTAACCAAATTGCATCGAAGTTTTTAGATGCAACATCCGACATTGTTCCTAACTGGAAAATTGCAACTCCAGACCCAATGGTAACAATTGGCCATATGTGCGAACCTTTCAAGGTAGAAATGGTGGTTCGTGGATACTTAACTGGTCACGCTTGGCGCGAGTACAAGTCTGGCAAACGTTCAATTTGTGGTGAGGTTATGCCCGAGGGAATGAAAGAGCATCAAAAATTTCCAAAGCCACTTATTACACCCACCACAAAGGCAACAGAGGGTCACGATGAGGATATCTCAAAAGCAGATATTATCAAAACAGGATTGGTTAGCAAGGAGGATTACGAACAGCTAGAGAAGTACACCCTTGCACTTTTTGAGCGAGGAACTCAAATGGCAGCAAAAATGGGTCTTATTTTGGTAGATACTAAGTACGAGTTTGGTAAGAAAGATGGAAAAATCTACCTAATCGACGAGATTCATACGCCTGATTCATCGCGCTATTTCTATGCCGAAGGGTATGAGGAGCGATTGGCAAAAGGCGAAGACCAACGCCAACTATCCAAGGAATTTGTTCGTGAGTGGTTAATGGCCAATGGTTTCCAAGGTAAAGATGGACAAAAAGTTCCTGAGATGACAGATATTTTTGTAAATCAAGTTACCGACCGTTACATTGAACTTTACGAACACATAACCGGCGATAAGTTTCAAAAAGCAGAAGGAACTGATGTTTTGAAACGTATTGAGCAAAATATTTTGAATTTCCTTAATAAGTAATACCAATCCCCTCAAGGGTTTAAAACCCTTGAGGGGATATATCTATATTACTCTATCAACTCCATTATAACATCCTTATCCGCCAATTTCAAAGGATTATTAGTATCAATGAATAGTTGCGCCAAATGCTCCTTCTTGGCCTGAAGTTTTAGGATTTTTTCCTCCACAGTATTTAGCGAGATAAAGCGGTAGACAAATACATTTTTCTGCTGACCAATCCTATGGGCACGCGATGTGGCTTGCATTTCGGCTGCGGGGTTCCACCATGGGTCGAGGATAAAAACGTAATCCGCAGCGGTAAGATTTAATCCAACACCTCCTGCTTTAAGCGATATTAGGAAAACTTGTTTATCGGGGTTACTTTGGAACTCCTCAACAATTTTAGCGCGGTTTGTGGTTTCACCAGTAAGTATCTCGTAACCAATGCTCTCTTGCTTTAAGTAATCCTCTACTTGCTCAAGATGCTTTACAAACGACGAGAATACCAGTATTTTATGCTTTTCGGCAATAATATTCTCAATGCTACGGGTAACCTCGTCGAATTTGCCAGAATCCAATGTTGCATAGTCATCCAGTAGTGCAGGATGATTTGCAATTTGGCGCAATCTCATTAATCCTGTAAGAATTGATATAGACGACTTCTCTACTCCAACCTGCTCAATACTCTCGATAATAGAGTTGCGAATCATCGATTTCTCCTTTTCGTAAACTTCCTGCTGCGCATCGGACATATCGCAGTAAATAATTTGCTCGGTCAGCGGAGGTAAGTCCTTAGCAACCTGCTCCTTGGTTCTACGCAGGATTAGCGGTTCAATTATGTGTTTTAACTGCCTTTCCTTTTCTGTATCGGCACTTTTCTCTATTGGAATGATATACTCATCGCGGAACGACTTTAAGCTACCCAGCATTCCTCTGTTTAGGAAATTTAACTGCGACCAAAGGTCGCTAAGCGAGTTTTCAATTGGTGTTCCGCTTAATGTTAGGTAATGGTTAGCCTTTAAAAGAAGAACCGAACGGTATATTTTGGAGAATGGATTCTTTATGGTTTGACTTTCGTCCAGAATCACATAGTTGAACTTCAAATCCTTGAAAAAATCGATATCGTTGCGAATTATTCCGTAGGTTGTAATTACAATATCGTACTTCTGAAGTAACGATGCTGATTTTGTCCGCTGAGCACCAGTGTAAACAAATACATTCTGGTCTGGAGTAAACCTATTGGCCTCTTTTAGCCAGTTATGAACTAGTGAGGTTGGGACAACAATCAACGATGTTTTGATATTTTTATCAGGATGATTACTTGCAAACTGAAGCATAGCCAGGGTTTGAAGGGTTTTACCCAGACCCATATCGTCGGCTAAGCACCCATTCATTGCATTCTGGTAAAGTAAATTTAGCCAACAGTACCCCTGTACCTGATAATCGCGAAGTGTTGCATTAAGGTTATGCGGAATACTTACACCCTCAATTTGCGATTGACTGAACTTTGTATTAAGCGCTTTTGCCTCAGGAGCAACAATCTGATTATCGACAAGTATATTGAATAACGATTTTGACACTTTCAATTTCTCGTCCGTCTCTTTTCCCATTAGGAATAGCGGTTTGTACTTGGTAAACCAAATCTCCGGGAGCACAAATATCTGTGCGTTAGGTAGCACAAACTCTCTATTCCCTTTAACAATATGCTTTTTAAGGTAAATGAATGGAATCTCAAAATCGCCAAGTTTAACTCGCCCATAAAGGTCGAACCAATCCTCTTCCGATTTTGCCGATAAATCGAGCTGAAATGTTTTAAGGTAAAAGTCTCTGTTTATGTATGCTTGCTTAATGGCAATTCCTAAGCTTTCTAGTTTTTCGCTATTGGTATTAATCCACTCCACAAGGATATGAAGCGTATCGGCACTTTTAACATCTACATCAAAAGGAATGAACTCTGCATCGCTTAACTTCTTTAAATTTAGTT
>CAZTVY010000373.1:0-2945 GCA_964617235.1 uncultured Rikenellaceae bacterium
CAAATTACAATAAAAAACCCTGCCGTTTAGCAGGGTCAAAAATATTTTTGTGTGACATTAGACATTGAATCGGAAATGCATAATATCGCCATCCTGGACAACATACTCTTTGCCTTCCACGTGCATTTTCCCGGCCTCTTTACAAGCGGCCTCGCTTTTGTACTTCACGTAATCTTCGTACTTAATAACCTCGGCACGGATAAAACCCTTTTCAAAATCGGTATGAATTACACCAGCAGCCTGTGGAGCCAATGCGCCTTTATGGTATGTCCAAGCTCTCACCTCCTGAACCCCAGCCGTGAAGTAGGTCTCCAAATTCAACAAATGGTATGCATGGCGAATTAATTTAACTACACCAGATTCCTTCAACCCTAAATCAGCAAGGAACATCTGACGCTCCTCAAAAGTCTCAAGTTCTGCAATCTCGGCCTCGGTTTTTGCTGCAATAACTAGAATCTCTGCATTTTCATCGGCAATGGATGTGCGTAGCTGCTCCACGTATTTGTTTCCATTTACTACAGAACCCTCGTCAACATTACATACATAAAGTACAGGTTTACTTGTGAGCAGGAAAAATTCCTTGGCAATATCTTTTTCTGGTTCTGTCAACTCCACTGTTCTAGCCGACTTCCCCTTAAGCAACGCCTCTTTATATCTAACTAAAAGTTCATATGCCCTTTTAGCATCTGCATCCTTCCCAGTTTTGGCAATCTTCTCGGTTCGCGAAATTCTAGCCTCAACGGTCTCTAAATCTTTGAGTTGCAATTCCATATCAATCACCTCTTTATCCCGAACTGGATTAACAGAGCCATCAACATGGGTAATATTATCATCATCGAAACAACGCAATACATGAATAATTGCATCGGTTTCGCGGATGTTTGCCAAAAACTTATTCCCCAAACCTTCGCCTTTGCTTGCACCTTTAACTAACCCTGCAATATCGACTATCTCCACAGTGGTTGGCACTACACGCTGAGGTTTCACTAACTGCTCTAATACAACTAAACGCTCATCGGGAACGGTTATAACTCCAACATTTGGCTCAATTGTACAAAAAGGAAAATTGGCCGATTGAGCTCTAGCATTCGACAAACAATTAAACAAGGTTGATTTCCCCACGTTCGGCAAACCAACAATTCCACACTGTAAACCCATATATCATATTTTTGAGCGGGCAAAGTTATTCCATTTGAGTGATTTTGCAAAATGTTCATTTTCTACAAAAAATACTTTATAGAGTTTCTAAATCACAACAGGCTTACCAAAAGGCAAGGTGTTGCTTTGTGCTATTTTTTGTTTCTTTATTATTCATATTTACCAAATAAGAGCTCGCTTGCTACATAAGATACAATCCAATATTATATTTACCAGCACATTCGCAAACAACCAACTAAACACAAAACAATGGATACATCAATTGAAAATGTTACGTTAAATGCTTGGGCTATTACTGATATCCTTAAGGCTTATCAGGATAAAAAGCAGGATTACTGGGAGCTATTTGAAATGGCCAAAGATTTAGATTTATCAAAGCCCACTAACAAAGTTCCAATTCAGGTTTACGTTGATATGTGCAATTGGATTGAGCACAAATTAGGTAAATTTAACCTTATAAAAATTGGCCGCAACATCGGAGAGTCAACTTTCGCCATGATGCAAGACGGGAAAATGATTACAGACAATAGTTCCCCTCTAGAAATAATGAAGGCATTAATACTCACAGCTCAAAAAGGTGTTCAGGACCCAAAGAAACGAGGGTGGGAAATAGTTGCCTCAACCGAAAAATCTATAACCATGCGTAAAACCCAGATATTCAACACACAGATACAACTTGGACTGCTTGATGCTCTTGTTCGAAAATCGAAAGTTTTTGGGGTAAAAGTAGATTTGACCAAAGAGCAAGCCAAAGGCGACTCTTTCGACGAATACACCATCACGTGGCTATAAACATACAAGAATCAACGCAATTAAAATAACGTTCTTTAACACAGCAAGAGTAGCAAACCATTTGCTACTTTTACTGCTGTTTGCAGTTTGCAATACAAAAAGTATTACCTTTGCAAATTGGGAAAATTTTTGAAAAACATTACTAGATGACTGATATTGACAATCTTAAGAAAATTGCGGCACAGGTTCGCCGCGATGTAATTCGTATGGTGCATAAACCTGCCAGTGGACACCCTGGTGGTTCCTTAGGTTGTGCCGATTTTTTCACAGCATTGTATTTTGATGTGCTCAACATCAATCCACAGAAATTCACCATGGATGGTATTGGCGAGGATTTATTCTTTTTATCCAACGGCCACCTATCAGCAGTTTGGTATAGCGTTTTAGCGCGCCGTGGATATTTTGATGTTAAGGAACTATCCACCTTCCGTTTAATTGACTCCAGACTCCAAGGACATCCAACTCCCGCAGAGCATCTTCCAGGTGTTAGAATTGCATCTGGTTCTTTAGGTCAAGGTCTATCGGCTGCGTGCGGTGCTGCTATGGCAAAAAAACTTAATGGTGATAAAAGTCTTGTGTATACACTACATGGCGATGGGGAACTGCAAGAGGGACAAATCTGGGAAGCTGTTATGTTTGCCGCCGCAAAGAAAATTGACAATTTAATTGCCACTGTAGATTATAACGGCAAGCAAATCGATGGTCCAGTTGATGCAGTTATTTCTCTTGGCGACTTAAAAGCCAAATGGGTATCGTTTGGATGGGATGTTGTGGAAACCAATGGAAACAATATGGAACAACTCCTTGCAGGTTTTGCCGAAGCAAAAAAACGTACCGGCAATGGAAAGCCTGTTGTGATACTTATGCGCACCGAAATGGGAATGGGCGTTGATTTTATGATGGGAACCCACAAATGGCACGGAAAAGCCCCAAGTGATGAGGAATTTGCAAAAGCCATGGCTCAACTGCCAGAAACTATTGGCGATTTTTAATTC
>CAZTVY010000374.1:0-2933 GCA_964617235.1 uncultured Rikenellaceae bacterium
TTGATGCCAATTTTGTTTACCTAAAAGCAGCCCTCAAAAACACTAATGCCAATGTTATTTGGGCTAAAAATGGCGTTGAGGCAGTTGATTTTGTTAAGCAAGGCTCCGATATAAATCTTATTTTAATGGATTTAGTTATGCCCGAGCTCGATGGTTTTGAGGCTACAAGACTGATTAAAGATATCAATAATCAAATTCCAATTATTGGACAAACAGCGTATCCTAGCCAAAAAAACTACTCCTTTGCAAAAGAGATTGGGTTCGATTCAATGCTCGAAAAACCAATAAAGGTTAATAGAATGCTTATGGAGTTGGATAAATATCTCAGCAATTAAGTTTATCTATACTCTAAGAGCGTTGTTAATTGATTTCTCAATCTCAGGAAGGTTGAAAGGCTTACTGAAATATTGGTTTATGAGTTTATCCTTAATAGCTTGAGCAATCTCCGGGGTTATATCATACCCTGTAAGAATGTAAAAAATGATATTTGGATAATCTTTTTTTGCCTGAGTAATAAATTCGATGCCATTCATTCCGGGCATTTTCATGTCACTTATAACAACTTTTATTTGTGGATTTTGCGCTAATACTGTCATGCCCTCTTCTCCGGAAAGTGCGGTCATTACATCGTACTTCTTTTTAAAGTTAATTTTGAAGAGAAGTAGGTTAGTTGGCTCGTCGTCAACGTAAAGTACAGAGGTTAGTTCTTCCATAATTCTATCGATTAAACGGTAAAATAACTTTTACGGTTGTTCCCAAATTAAGTTCCGATTCAAACTGAATGCTACCATTATGCTCAGAAATGATATTATATGTAATTGACAATCCAAGTCCAGTTCCCTTTCCTGCTGGTTTGGTGGTGAAAAATGGGTCGGTAATGCGGAGTATATTTTCCTTGCTAATGCCAGTACCAGTGTCGGAAATTATTACACAAGCCTGATTGTTCAATTCTTGTGTAGAAATTTTTATGGAACCCTTATTTTCAATAGAGTGTATTGCATTTACAATAATATTTAGGAATGCCTGGTGTATTTGACCTTCGTTGCAAAGAATGTTTAAATCGTTGACATAGTAGTCTTTTTCAATGGTAATCCTATTCTTTGTTTGGTTGTTAACCATAACCAAACAACTGTCAATAATTGTGTGAATATTGCAAGTGGTTCTTGGGAATTCCTCTTTTCTGCTATATCGGTTTAGGCTTTGAACGATTTCCGCGGAGCGATGAATTCCTTCTTGGATAGCCTTAATTAAAGGTTCGGTTTCATCAATGTGCTCAGGTAACGTTTCCTTAATATAAGCCTCCAATCCACTTATTCCTCCTTGGATAAAATTAAGTGGATTGTTTATTTCATGTGCAATCCCTGCTGCAAGCACACCCAACGAAGCCATTTTTTCAGAATGGATTAATTTGTTTTGTGCCTCACGGAGTTCTTGCATAGCTATTTCGAGTTCCTTGGTTCTTTTCTTGACGATAGTTTCTAAGTTAGTCCGATATTGCTCTAGTTCCTCTTCAATCAGTTTCTTTTCGGTAATATCGCGTGTGATGGTCTGCAGTGAAATCTCATTGTTTAGAGTTAATTTTGATATTATTCCGCTAAACCAATGCAATTTGCCATTTGTATCAATAAACCTGTTTTCAATAATACCTGTTCTTGTTTTATTGCTATTTATAAGTTGCTGTATTTCATATCGCACAAGGCTTATATCATCAGGGTGGATATGTGCTTTTCTGCTCAGATTCTTATAATCCTCAGGTCTTACTCCTGTAATTTTTTCGAAGGTTTCGTTGGCAAAAATTATATTACCGTTTATATCAGAAATCATTATTATATCAGGGAAAGCCTCAATAATTGTTCTGTATCGCTCTTCACTCTCTTTTAGTTCCTTTTGGGCTTTTTTTGACTCGGTAATATCAATTGATATTCCACGGATTCCAACTGGTTTGTCACCCTCAAATATAGGACTCGTAAAAATTTGAACAGGGTATGTTGTTCCATTCTTGCGGAGGGCTGTATACTCTTCCCCTTCACTTCTTTCGTTATTATATCGTTGGGTTATATTCTTAATTGCACGTGCCCGATCCTCTGGAACAATTAGATTTAGAAGGTATATTCCTTTCTCAAAATCTTCCTGAGAATAACCTAAGTATTTAAATCCATTGTTGTTGGTGAAGGTTATTTTTCCATTTATGTCAGCTTCCCAAATAGTTTGAGGTAAAAGGTTCGCCATTTCGCGGAATTTCTTTTCGCTTTTTTCAATTTCTCCTTGGGCCTTTTTAATTTCGGTGATGTTTGTTATAGTCCCTATGTATCCTTTAAGTTCCCCATCAACAATTTCGGGGAGGGCATTGCCTAAAACCCATACAACACTGCCATCGTCTCTTACAAACCGGTATTCAGCAACGGATTTTTCTGATTGTTGAGTTTTTTCCCTCCAACCATTTAGTATCTTTCCTCTATCATCAGGATGTACTACTTTTAGCCAGCCATCGCCAAGCGCCTCAGAGTAGTTTAAGCCAGATAGTTCGCACCATTTTGGGTTTACGTAGTTGGTGTAACCATCGGCTCTGGTTCTAAAAATTCCAACAGGCGACATCAGTGCAAGGGTTTCAAAAAGTTGTTGGCTCTCGCGTAATTTTCTTTCAGCCTTTTTTCTGTCGGTAATATCCATCATAGCACCAATAGAACCTATGGTTTTCCCTTCATTATTCAGAATAGGCGCTCCGCTAACAAGAAACTCAACCTTTTGTCCGGTTTTGGATATGAAGGTTGCCTCATACTGGCTAACAATATTGGATAGTCTATCTTTGTTGGCGTTTATTATTTTGATTTTATCGTTTTCAGATAGTAGTAATTCGTAGCCTACTTTCCCAATTACTTCATCGGGTTCATAGCCTAATATTTCAGTGAATTTATGATTAACAAAAAGAATTC
>CAZTVY010000375.1:0-2908 GCA_964617235.1 uncultured Rikenellaceae bacterium
TTATATTGCATTACCTTTTGCATTGCTTAACTTTATTCTTATAAATGGCTCATCGTTTAAAATGACCTATGAGCCTAAAATTCTGCTAGGTATACTATTTCTTGTTTGGAGCAACGATACAGGAGCATATCTTTTTGGAGTAAGTATGGGTAAGCATAAGATGTTTCCTAGAATTTCGCCTAAGAAGAGTTGGGAGGGTTTTGTTGGCGGAATACTTGTAACTGCTTTAGTGGCTTGGTTTATTTCGGGCTTCTTTACGGAGATAAATTATAAGCATTGGCTTGTAATTGGTCTAATTTGCTCATTAATGGGTGTATTTGGCGATTTAGTTGAGTCGATGTTTAAACGTAGCATTGGCGTAAAGGACTCGGGTAAATTCCTGCCGGGTCATGGTGGGTTGTTGGACCGATTCGATGCATTAATAATGGTTATCCCAGTAGTTTATGCCTACTTGGAGGTTATGATGATTATATAACAATTAACAACTTTACAGTAAATGAGAGTTCATAAGGAAGGTTATGCCATTTTGTTGGTGAGTTTTTTTGCACTTTTAGCACTTAATGTGTTAACATTTTTATTCAGTCATATAGCATTTTACATTGTATTATCTGCGTCAGTTTTGTTAATGATTTTCCTGCTTCGTTTTTTTAGGGTGCCCAAAAGGACTTTCTGCCCGGATTCCAATGTGGTTCTTGCACCTGCTGATGGTAAGGTTGTAACAATTGAGGAGGTTTACGAGGACGAATACCTTAAAACCAAGTGTATGCAAGTGTCTGTATTTATGTCGGTTTGGAATGTTCATATTAATTGGTTTCCCATAAAAGGGCTAGTTAAATACTACAAATACCACCCCGGCGAATACTTGGTGGCTTGGCATCCAAAATCCTCAACTCACAACGAGAGAACCACCGTTGTTCTAGAACGTAACGATGGAGTATCAATACTACTTCGTCAGATTGCAGGCGCTGTTGCCCGTAGAATTATATGCTATGCAAAAGAAGGTAATAGTGTAGAGCAATGCTCCGAAATGGGTTTCATTAGGTTTGGCTCACGGGTTGACATCTTCTTACCGTTGAATTCAAAGGTTGAGGTGAAAATTGGTCAGAAAACTACTGGGAATTACACCGTAATTGCTACTATACCTCCAAAAGCATAGTTTAATCGTAGTACGATTCAAATTTTATCTTCTTCAACTTTCCTTTTTTAAAGATAAAAGTGAAGGTTCTATCTTTACCCTGGGTCGATAACTTTACAGTATCGGCCTCAGTTTTTTTAATGCCTTCAATTGCATTGAAGAGTTGTTCTCTACTCATGCCTGTAGTAATGCCATTGATGAGTTTTATTTGTGAGTCGGCAATAGAACCGGCCATTAGTATCTCCTTGTTAAAGTTCGATTTATACACAAAAATTTCACTTTGTTTATACATAAACTGGTAAATTGTATCGGTTTTTGAAGGGTAATGCACATTCTTTCTGGCAAGTTTTCGGACTCTGGTTCCACTTGGTAAGGTTTTACTGAACGATGCAATGCTCTCATCATGGTCAAATGGGGAGTCAAGGAATTTTTCGGAAATAACCGGTTTGATGTCTTTTGTTACATTCTTTGTGCTTTTGCATCCTATTGTTACAATCGAAATTAATATAAGTGCTAACAAACCAAATTTTATAGTGTTCATGATGAGTATTTGTTGAGTGATTTGTACAAATTTATGTTTTTTAGAAAAATAGGTCTGAAAACTTCTTTAAAATAATAGCAATGTTTTATTTTTTTCTAACTTGGTATAGAAACTTTCCTGGTAATTTATGAAACGCATTTTGTCACTTTTTGTTTTATTGTTTTTTGTACTAAGCGCTAATGCGGCTGATAAAAAGCGAATTTTACTCATTAATTCCTACCACACTAACTTAAGTTGGACAGATAGTTTATACTATGGTTTTAATAATGCGCTTAAAGCAGGCGAGATAAAAGCAGAGATTTATATAGAGAACCTCGATTTTAAAAGAATTCGTAATACAAATTATATTGACAAGTTTACAGAGTTTATAGTTGCCAAGTATGTTCCTCAGGGTGTCGACCTTATTGTAGTTACCGATAACGATGCGTTTAACTATGTAAAGCAGCTTAAGGAGAATTCCTTTATCGATGTTCCCGTTGTTTTTTGCGGAGTAAATAATATTTATTCATTTCCAGAAAATTTTGCGGGTATAATAGAGGAGGTTGATGTAACAAAAAACATCGACTTGATAGCAAGCCTGCATCCTCAATTAAAGACCCTATACTGTGTTGTTGACCAAACAACAACGGGCGTAATTTTTGAGAAAACCATTAATGAAATAGTATCGCGAAGAAAATATAGTTTTAACATAAATGTTTTGACCAATCTAACTATATACGAATTAATTGCCAAAATTAGGCAAATAGATGGTAATTCTGTAATTCTATTTCTTCTTTATAACCAGGACAAGGATGGCGTTTATTTAACTTATGAAGACGTTCTCGATTCAGTTTCAACGCATTCAAAAGTTCCAATTTATGGTACTTGGGGTTTCTACCTTGGGCATGGAATTATCGGCGGTAATATTATATCGGGGCGTGAGCACGGAAGGCAGGCTGGCGAGATGGTTGTTCGGTTGTTCAATGGTGTTTCAATAACAGAATTGGGAACTAAATTGGGGAACTCCAAGTATGTTTTTGATTATACCTATATGAAGAAACATAATATTGGGTTGTCGCAGGTTCCTCGTGGGGCGGTAGTTCTTAATAATCCTTTTCTTTATTTGAAAAAGAATAAAACTGAAATAATTTTCATTCTTACAATATTTGTCATCTTGGTTGTTATTATCTACCTGCTATTAGTCATCAATAAGAGCAGGAACAAGTTAATAGAGATTCATAAATCATTCAACC
>CAZTVY010000376.1:0-2904 GCA_964617235.1 uncultured Rikenellaceae bacterium
CAGCCGATACATTTCGGAATGCAACCCTCGATTTTCCTGGAAGTTGAACCTCAACAATAGGTTCGAACGAACACATACCTAGACTTCCAACCCGAACCAAATCAGCATTTATAGCATTCTCATCAATATAATTTTTAATTGCATCGTAGGTTTTTAAGGCTCCAGCAACAATTGAAGAGGTTGTAATACCAATAAAAATAATTGGTTTGCTAATCCGCTCGTGCCTGTAACTGAATAATTTTTCAGAAATATCATGAGGCAATTCAGAGTGAAGGTTTGGTATAACCTTTTCGGCAAAGAAACTATGGTCGGTGTTGGTATAGGGTGTACCCATAGGTAAACTTTTACTCTATGATTAATTCGTCTAATATACTCTTTAACTTAACGGGAGTTAACTCTGTATGGTACTCACCATTAATTGAAATAACAGGGCCTAAATGGCAAGCCCCCATGCAGGTTAGTACCTCAAGGCTAAACAAACCATTCCTAGTGGTTTGACCATTCTTAATTTTCAGGTTCTTTTCAATATAATCAATAATCCACTTGGAACCATTCATTCGGCAAGATGTTCCGTTGCAGGCCTGAATATGGTGCTTACCTTTTTTCTCGAACCGAAATTGATTATAGAAAGTAGCTAATCCGTAAATTTTTGATGTTGGTATGTTTAAATGCTTACCAACCATAACTACGGCATCCTCGTTCAAACATCCAACCTGTTCCTGAATCTCCTGTAATATAGGGATTAAACTATCTCGGCCTGAATGACTATACATTTCGAGAATTGCATTAACTTTTTCGTTCATAATCACTCAAAGATTGCATAACTGTTATTTAACTAACAAATATGTAATTAACTGTAAATATGAATATTAACCATACTGCCTTACTGTTAATTCTGGAACAATTTAATAAATGAAATTAAAAAAGCCAAGTATTTTATAATTTTGAGCTGTTTTTTAACATATTCTGATAAATCGTTACCAATTTTCAATTGCTTTATATTTGTTACTTTTACTTGAATAATCTTTCTTATATTAGCAAGGCATATTATGGCAAATGCTTATGCAGATTCATAAATTTTGCCAATTTTTGTTATTGAAATAACAATCGGTGGGATGGACAAGAAAAATGAGATAATAATTTGTTTGGGAAGTTCTTGTTTTGCTCGAGGAAATAAAGCAACCTTAAAGGCAATAGTAAAATACCTTGAAGACCATAAACTTAAAGATAAAGTTTACTTTCATGGAGGTCATTGTTTTGGCAAATGTGCCGAAGGACCTATTGTTAAAATAAACGATAAAATCTTTACTGGGGTTGATGAGTACAACATTATAGACATATTAACTCTTGAACTCAACGAGGATTAAAACCTGAAACTGATAAGAGATGTCGCAACTTTTTGATATAAATAAGAATGCCTGCATTAACTGTTACGCCTGCGTAAGAGTTTGTCCTGTTAAAGCCATTGAGGTTAAGGCAGGGCAAAATTATGCCAGGATAATTCAAGAACGGTGCGTTGGGTGCGGAAGTTGTTTAAATATCTGTCCTGTTAATGCAGTATCGTACCGTTCATCGAAAAAAGAGGTACTTGAATTACTAAATACAGGCGCTAAAGTAGCTGCCATTTGCTCACCCAGTATTTCGGGGGAGTTTTCTGATATAACCGACTACCGCCGATTTGTACAGATGATTAAAGCGTTAGGCTTTACCTACGTTTGTGAAGTTACTTTTGGTGTTGATTTAGTTGCGCAGGAGTACAAAAAACTTTTCGAAGATTTTAAAGGAAAGTACTTTATTACAAGTGTATGCCCTGTAGTAGTATCGATGGTTGAGAAGTATCACCCCGATTTAGTGCAAAACCTTGCACCAATCATCTCACCAATAATTGCTACAGCACAAGCAGTTCATAAGGAGTACGGTGCCGATACTAAGGTTGTTCTTATTGGCCCTTGCATTCAGAGTAAAGAAGAGGCTAAACTCTACAAAGGTGAAAGTCTGATTGACGAAAACTTGACCTTTGTTGAACTTCGCGAACTATTCGACGAGTTCAACATCAAGGAAAGTAATTTTGAGTATGCTGAATTTGATGAACCTATCGGCTACAAAGGCTCATTATTCCCAATCGGAAGCGGTATTCTGCAAGCAGTGGACATAAACCAAAGTTTGCTTTCAGGAAATATAATCAGTTCAAACGGTCCAGATAACACTCTGGAAGCATTGGAGCAGTTCGAAAGTAGCATTGAGCTAATCAACCGTCACTTTAACCTATTCTACTGCGAAGGATGCCTAATGGGGCCAGGTACCTCAAAGGGAGGCAAAAAGTTTATTCGCCGAACAATGGTTGTAAATTACGCCAACAAACGATTAAAAACCTTCGACCGCGAAAAATGGGAAAAGAATATTGCCAAGAATACTAAAAACGATTACTCCAGAACATTCACCATCGACGACCAACGCCTTCCACCACCTTCAGAGCAAAAGGTTGAAGAGGTATTAAAGGCTATAGACAAGGAACTTATGGGGAAAGACTCAGGCTGTGAGGCTTGTGGATATTCATCGTGTAGGGAATTTGCTGCGGCTGTAGCATCTGGGCTTGCGCATACCGATATGTGCTTAAACTTTTCACTTAAAAATCGTCAGGAATACATTAAAACCCTCAGGGCAACTAACGAAAAGTTAGCTAAAACCCAAGAGGCACTTAGAGAATCGGAGAAAAAAGCACGATTTGAGCAAGATGCAGCTCATGAAGCCTCCGAGACTATTACCACAATGCTCAAGAAACTACCTTCGGCAGTGGTGATTATTGATAAAAAGATGAAAATTCTGCAAAGCAACCAAAGCTTTATAGACCTTTTAGGTGACGATGCTCTTGAAATCAATGATATTATTCCTGGTCTAATTGGA
>CAZTVY010000377.1:0-2887 GCA_964617235.1 uncultured Rikenellaceae bacterium
TCCTACGAGTCGGTAAGCAACGACCCTGCAAATCTTAGAGTTTACACACTAAAAAATGGCTTAAAAGTATATCTTTCGCCAAACCATAAGGAACCTCGCGTAATGGGGCTTATAGGCGTTAGAGCAGGTTCTACCAGCGAGCCAGAAACCACTACAGGTCTAGCTCACTACTTTGAGCATATTATGTTTAAGGGAACCAGCTCCTTTGGAACCACTAACTGGGAAAAAGAAAAACCGTTGCTAGACTCAATCTCAAATCTATTCGAGATTTATAGAGCCGAAACCGATGAGGCAAAACGTAAAACAATTTATGAAAATATTGATAAACTCTCGGTTGAAGCATCGAAATACGCCATTCCAAACGAGTACGATAAAATGACATCGGAGATTGGCGCTCGCTACACAAACGCATTCACATCGTACGATAGAACTGCATATATCAACGATGTACCCTCAAGCGAACTTCAAAAGTGGTTGGAGCTTGAATGTAATCGTTTTGGCGATATCGCCTTGCGACTATTCCATACCGAACTTGAAACTGTTTACGAGGAGTTCAACATGTACCAGGATAGAGACGACTCAAGAGCATACAACGCTCTTCAGAGCGCACTTTTTCCAAAAAATCCGCTGGGCCGCGATGTTATTGGATTCCCTTCGCACCTTAAAAACCCATCGATGGTAAATATCCTAAAATTTAAGGAAACTTGGTATGTTCCTAACAATATGACAATATGCCTATCAGGCGATTTTGATCCTGAAAAAGTAATTCAAATGATTGATGCAACATTCGGTAAAATGGAGGCAAAACCACTTCCTACAATCGAAAAAATTGTTGAAGAGCCAATTACGAAACCCATTGAGAAGGAAGTTTTTGGACCCGATGCAGAAAATGTTCTTATGGCATACCGTTGCGATAGCAACACACCAGAAAACAGAAAAATGCTAAACCTGATGGGCCGTATCCTATACAATGGAAAAGCAGGCATTATTGATATCGACCTAATGCAGGAACAAAAAGTACTCGAGGCTTATGCCTATTCTGGATTTACCAACGATTATGGAAATCTTACTCTCTATGCAAAACCTAAGAATAACCAAACCCTTGAGGAGGCAAAAGCAGAGCTACTTAACGCTATAGATAAACTTAAAAAAGGCGACTTCCCTGATTGGATGCCAACCGCCATTGCAAACCAAAACAGATTATCGATGCTTCGTGGCTTACAGGAAAACTTCCGGGTTTATAACTACTTAAACGCTTTCATTCAGCAACAGGAGTGGGCGGACATTCTAACTTTCGCCGATGAGATTGAAAAAGTTTCTAAGCAGGAAATTGTTGATTATGCCAACAAGTTTTTTGCCGATAACTATGTTACGGTTTATAAGCGAAAAGGAGAAGCCAAAGACTTGGTAAAGGTTAGCAAGCCCAAAATCACACCAATCCAAATCAACCGAACCGATAGAAGTAAATACTATGAAGAATGGATGAAAATCCCAAGTGATACTATAAAGCCTGTTTTTGTTGATTATGCAAATGCTTTCCAAACAGTTAAAGTCAAAGAAGGAGTCGATTTAAGCTATATTGAAAATAAGAATAACGAACTTTTCACCAATTACTATATTGTTGACTTTGGAAAGAATCATAACCTGAAAACTCCAATTGCGATAAATTACTTGCCATACATTGGCACAAAGAAACATTCTGCAGCCGATTTAAAACGCGAACTTTTCCGCTACGGGTTAAGCACAAGCGTTTGGAGCGGCGACGATAGGTCGTGGATTTATATTTCGGGACTAAATCGAAATTATCAAAAAGGTTTGGAGTTTATGGAGGAGATTCTTAATGAATCGGAGCCCGATACTGCCGCTTACAGCAAATACACTGAGCGCATTATTAAAGAACGTAACGATGCCAAACTAAGCCAGGATAGAATTCTGTGGGAAGGTATGTGGAACTATGCCATTTATGGCCCAAGGTCGCCATTCAACGATATAGTTACCAACGAGGAATTGAAAAGCATCAATCCAGCAGAGCTAACCGATATGGTTAAAACCTTAACTACTTATCCTCATAAGATTTTTTACTATGGACCAAGCTCTTTAGCCGAAGTTAAAACTGAGATTGAAAAGTACCATAAAATTCCTGAAACACTAAATTCAATTCCTCAGGAAAAGGATTACCCCGAAATAGATATTAAAGGAAAGCAAGTGCTTCTGGTTGATTATGATATGTCGCAAGCAAACCTAATATTGATATCGAAGGGCGAACCATTCTCTGAGGATGTTTATATTAAATCGAACCTATTTAACCAGTACTTTGGCAACTCAATGTCGTCCATAGTATTCCAGGAAATTCGTGAAGCACAAGGGATGTCGTACTCAGCATGGTTGGGTTACAATTCACCATCGGAAAAGGATAAATCGTTCTACCTAATGGGCTACATTGGTACACAACCCGACAAACTCGATGGAGCATCAACAACAATTGAGCGCTTACTCAACAATATGATTGAGAATGATAAATCACTGGAAATCTCTAGAAAATCGATAATGAACACAATATCATCGGAACGAATTATTAACGATCAACTTTACTTCCAATGGTTGTACAATGAAGATCTTGGTTTAAATCGCGATATGCGTAAAGATTTTTATGAAGCTGCAGAAAAGGGAACAATGAGCGATTTGAAGAACTTCTTTGATGGTTATATCAAAAATAAACCATACACCTACCTAATTATCGGCAACACCAAAGCAATTGATAAAAAGGTGTTGAATAAAATGGGCAATGTAAAAGAGTTAACTCTGGAAGAATTATTTGGATACTAGGTTAGATATCTTAATGGCAACAACCACTCAAAAGCTGGGTGGTTGTTGTTTTAAATTAAAA
>CAZTVY010000378.1:0-2881 GCA_964617235.1 uncultured Rikenellaceae bacterium
ATTCCTAAAATTCCAGCAAGGCTTCCGGCAATTAGTAACACAATAAATATCTCCAGTGGGTGAGCCTTTATGCTATTCCCATAAATAAAGGGTTGAAGAACTATATCATCAATAAGTTTAACTGCTAGGAATACAAAAAGTATTGTAAATGCAAGGTGTAGCAATTGGTTGCTATCCATAACGTTTAAATTGGTAGTAAGCCCAATTAAAACACCAATAATTGCGCCTGTCAACGGACCTATATATGGAATTACGTTTAGAATGGCTGCTATTAGTCCAATCACAATGGCTGTCTGAAAACTAATGCCAATTAGCGTTAAGCCTATTGTGTCGAGAATCATTATTGCAATGCTTTCGAGCATTAGTCCAATAAAATAACGACGTAACAAAATGTTTATGCTAGACAGTGCATGGTCTAATTGCTGCTCAAATTTTTCTGGGAAAAGGATAATAATGCCTTTATAAAATAGCGTATCGTCCTTTAAAAAGAAAAAAGTGATGAATGAGATTGAAAACAATGCAATAAAAAGATTTACCATTAGATTGGCGGTTGAACTAAAAACATGAGCAACCATTGATACACTAAACACAGTGGTTATTTTTGAAGTTATAAACTCTTTTAACGAAAATCCCTGTGCACTGGCAGGTAAGTATTTGTATATAAATTGTTGAAGTTGATCGATTGGTTGAGCAAAACTATCAACCATAGCATTTACATCCACAGTCCCCAATTCGTTAAATTGGTTAACTACAAGAGGTATCATAATTCTGAAAAACGCAATAAACAAAACCCAAATAGTTATTAACGCTACGGCTGCTCCCAAAGAACGAGGAATACTCCAGTTCTTTATTTTTATTCTGCTAATTCCATCTACTATTGGCTTCCCCATTAAACTGAGAACAGCAGAAATTAAAAGATAAGCAACAATTGCAGAAAAGTACCATAAAAGAAATGCTACAATAGCTACAATAACTCCAATTATAATATAACGCACAAGTTGATTCATAACAATAAAATTTTATCAAACCTAGTGCAATTAATGGAATTATCAAAGAGCACGTATACAGAATTAATTAAATCCTCTGTGTTCATTAATCAAATCTTTTTAACTTGGGTTTAAACCTTTGGTTAATAGATCAACTCTAAGCAGCGTACAAAAAGAAATTTGATGAACTTTATTAGCAATTATCCTGGGGAGTTGGCTGCACTACTCACAGCAGTATTTTGGACTATTACAGCATTAGCATTTGAGTCTGCCAGCCGTAAAGTGGGTTCGCTTTCAGTTAATCTTATAAGGCTTTTTGCCGCATTTATTTTCCTAAGCCTTTATGCTTGGGCAGTACGCGGCGTTCCATTCCCCACCGATGCGGGAACACATCAGTGGATTTGGCTCTCAATTTCAGGATTGGTGGGATTTGTGCTTGGCGATTTGTTCCTCTTCCAGTCCTATGTAGTGCTTAATGCACGTATATCAATGCTAATAATGTCATTAGCACCTCCAATGGCCGCAGCTATTGGCTGGTTTACCATGGGGGAAACACTAACAGGGAAGCAGGGTATTGGAATGGTATTGATATTTATTGGAATTGCCCTTGTAATACTTAAGCGCGAAATACCTGATGAGAATGGAAACGGAAATGGCCGTAAAATAAAGTTAAATTACCCTATAGGAGGTTTACTTTTGGCTTTTGGTGGGGCATTAGGACAAGCGGGAGGTTTGGTGCTAAGCAAATTTGGTATGCAAACCTACGATGTTGTTGCATCGGTTCAAATTAGGGTTATTACCGGTGTAGTTGGATTTGCACTAATCTTTCTGTTCCTGAACAAATGGAATATGCTATTTTCGGCCTTAAAAAATGGCAAAGCAATGAAACGACTATCCGTCGGAGCATTCTTTGGACCATTCTTGGGGGTATCGTTCTCGCTATTAGCAGTTCGATATACAACCACGGGAGTAGCATCGGCACTTATGTCCATTGTGCCAGTCCTTATAATTGCCCCATCGGTACTGATATTTAAAGAGAAGGTAAACTTTAAAGAGATGATTGGTGCTGTGATTACAGTGATTGGAGTAATAACCTTCTTCCTTTAATTCACCAATCGCTCAATGCTTCGCATAAGATAATCGAAGTCGTAAGGCTTCGAAACGTAATCGTCGCATCCCATCTGAATTGCCCTCTCCTTCTCATTGCTCATGGCATTGGCTGTTTGAGCAATTATTGGAAGATTTGGTCGAATCTGTTTAATAATTTGAGTAGCCTCGTAACCATTCATACCTGGCAATTGAATATCCATTAAAATAAGGTTAATACTAGTATTTCCTTTGCATATTTCAATGGCTTCCTCTGCGTTTCCAGTTAAAATTAACTTAGCCTTTGTATGCTTTAGGGTCTCCTCTAAAAGTCTTGTCGAAATAAAATTATCCTCAACAATTAGTATTGTTTTGTTCTGCAGCTGTGAAATTCTCAACTCAACATTTGTGGAATTGCCTTTGCCGTGACTCTGCGGCTCTTTGTAAGGAATCCTAAACCAGAATGTAGAACCTTTACCCACCTCAGAATTCACTCCAATTTCACCGCCTAATCCAGTAATTATACCCTTACAAATTGAAAGGCCAAGGCCAGAACCACCATACTTTCTGGTTAGAACATTCTCAACCTGCCTAAACCTATCAAAAATCACATCAATATCTTGTGTTTCAAGCCCTACTCCAGTATCCTGTACATAAACATCCACCCAATCGCCATTATGTTCGTACCTTAAAGTAATTGAGCCCCTTTCGGTAAACTTTAATGCATTATTCAAAAGATTCATAACAACCTGCTGAATCCTATCTGGATCCGAAATCAGAAACAATTGAGAATCACCCGAATTGAAAGT
>CAZTVY010000379.1:0-2865 GCA_964617235.1 uncultured Rikenellaceae bacterium
TATTTTACCTCGGCCAACTTCAACCAGTGTTCCTACAATTGCTCTTACCATATTTCGTAAGAACCTGTTCGCTTTAATGGTGAAAATCAGCAAATCGTCCTTTTGAGTCCACTCTGCGAAGTAAATTGAGCAGTTGTTGGTTTTATTATCGGAGCCAACCTTACTGAAACTTGTAAAGTCGGTATAGTTAAAAAGTAATTGTGAAGCCATTTGCATTTTTTCTACATCTAAATTACCAGAGTACATCCAAGCTAATCCATTCATAAATGGATTTTTGGTTTGACAAATGATGTACTCATAGCCCCTCAGTGTAGCGTCGAAACGTGCATTCGCATCTGGCTTTACGCTAGATATTCTTTGGATTGATATGTCTATCGGAAGAATCCTATTCAAACTGTGCAGGAACTGCTTGTTAATTTCAAGGTTTGGTGTTGCCGAATCGAAATGTGCCACATAGTAACGGGCGTGAACTCCAGTATCGGTTCGGCCAGCGCCAATTGTATTAATATCTTCTTTAAGCAATGTAGACAGCGCTTTATTCAGTAACTCCTGAACACTTACCGCGTTGGACTGAATTTGCCAACCGTGGTAATTTGTTCCTAAGTAGGATAGGTGTATGAAATATCTGTAAAACAACTCTTTGCTCATTTTCAATTTAACCGCAAGGTAATTACCATTTTTTTAAATGCAAAAAGGTTACAAAATATCTACCTTCTCTCAAATTTTTTCTTCAAACTTCCATCTTCCAACTTTTCCTATCTAACTTCCAAAACCCCAACTACTAAACATGGTATTTTCAACATGCTTTAACCACGTTTACCAAATAAACATCGAGGTTTTAACTTTTTTTAACATCGCTGGCATTTTAAAATTATGATATTTGCGAACGATCATAATAAAGTAAAAAAATTGTTTTAATAAGCATTTTAAAATAGCTGAATATGAGTGAAACTAGTACAGTAAACATCAAGGAATTAAACGAACGAATTCGGCTCGAAAGTTCATTTGTCGATATTATCAATATTGAAATGAACAAGGTCATTGTTGGGCAAAAACATTTGGTTGAATCCTTGCTTGTTGGATTACTTGCCGATGGACACATTCTGCTTGAGGGTGTTCCGGGTCTTGCTAAAACGTTGGCAATTAATACGCTATCCAACATCATTGATGTGAAGTTCAACCGAATTCAGTTCACCCCCGACCTTTTACCTGCCGATCTTATTGGTACAATGGTTTATAGTCCCAAGAGCGAGCAGTTTAACGTGAAGAAAGGTCCTATTTTTTCAAACTTTATCCTAGCCGATGAAATTAATCGTGCCCCCGCAAAGGTGCAGAGTGCCTTGCTTGAGGCAATGCAGGAACGTCAAGTAACTATTGGTGAGGTTACATACAAATTGGATGAGCCTTTCCTAGTGCTTGCTACTCAAAACCCAATAGAGCAGGAGGGAACCTACCCACTTCCAGAGGCACAGGTTGATCGTTTTATGCTAAAGGTAAAAATCACCTATCCAAAGGTGGAAGAGGAGCGTATGATTATGCGCGAGAATCTGGCATTAACATTCCCAAAACCAGAAAAGGTTTTAAAACCTGCCGATATTGTAAATGCTCGTAAGGTTGTTCGCGAGGTTTATATGGACGAGAAGATTGAGAAGTACATCCTCGATATTGTTTTTGCTACACGTTTTCCAGCACAGCATAACCTACAGAAATTTGAGTCGATGATTAACTACGGTGCATCACCACGTGCATCTATCAGTTTGGCATTAGCATCAAAAGCTTACGCTTTTATTAAGCGTAGAGGTTATGTAATTCCTGAGGATGTTCGCTCTGTATGTCACGATGTTCTTCGCCATCGTATTGGTTTAACCTATGAGGCTGAAGCCGAGAATATTACAACAGAGGATATTATCACCGAGATTTTGAATACCGTGGAGGTTCCTTAGTATGATACGGAGTTTCAGGTTTATTGTCCTGATTATACCATTATGGTTAATTCAGCTATCCGTACTGGGGCAGAATTACATTGGTATGCATAAGGACGATATCCGAAAGTTAACTCCCAAGGAATACAAGGGTTTTGTCTTTGAGAAAGAGGTGGAGAATGGCGACAGAAGTTTTATAAAGTTTGTGAATGTACTAGAGGAGCAAACGCTTCTGTTTATGCTGAATGAAAAAGGAATCTGCACCTCCGTATCGAGAATGTACAATACTTGGCTTTACGATCAGGTTCAAAAGGAACTGAAGAAGAACTATAAGAAAAAAGGTTCCGATACTTGGATTGAGAGTAAGGATGGTAAAAAGTACGAGATAAAACTCAAAAACGGCGAATGGTTTATAACAGTAACAACCCGACCAATAACAAATAAATAGTTGAGTTGTGGAAACATCGGATCTATTAAAGCGAGTTCGTAAAATTGAGATAAAAACGCGAGGTTTGTCGCGTCACATCTTTGCGGGTCAATACCACAGCGCCTTTAAGGGCAGAGGTATGGCTTTCAGCGAGGTGCGCGAGTACCGTTACGGCGACGATATCCGAAGCATCGACTGGAACGTAACTGCACGTTTCAACCAGCCCTACGTTAAGGTTTTTGAGGAGGAGCGTGAGTTAACCGTTATGCTTCTTATCGATGTTAGCGGTTCCGAGCATTTTGGAACATCTGAACTCTACAAAAATCAACTTATCACCGAGATTGCTGCGGTGCTTGCCTTTTCGGCAATTCAAAATAACGATAAAATTGGTGTAATCCTTTTCAGCGATAAGGTAGAGAAGTTTATACCACCGCAAAAGGGCCGCAAGCATATTCTCCGAATTATTAGCGAGATGCTTAACTATAAGCCCCAGAGCAAGGAGACAAATATTGCCGA
>CAZTVY010000380.1:0-2861 GCA_964617235.1 uncultured Rikenellaceae bacterium
TAGTTTTAAAGAGGTGCTTTTAGCACCTCTTTTTTTTGCTTTGTTAATAGCATTCCATATATTGCAACATTATTACACAGAGATGAGAAAACAAATCAACAATAACCTTAATATCAATTCTAACAATAATTACTTGTTAGAACAGGAAGGTTTTTGCTGATAAAAAAGATAGATACAACACAAGCAAGGCTTTCCTAAATCGGGAAAGCCTTTTTTGTTTAACCTAATCGACATATGACATACAACTTAAATAATAACAATAATAATCGTCCTCCGCCTGCGGGATTGGATTTGCTATGCTTATGCCCTTCCCGGATTCCGCGAAGGGCTTTTTGTTTTAAACCCACTAATCAAAAAAAATAAAAACTATGGAAACAACAGCAACAAAACATTACCAAGCACTCCTAGATGTGCACCAAACCGAGGAGGGGATTGCCTTGATAAAGGAAATATTCACCCGAAAACTTTCGCAAAACCTTGACCTGAAAAGGGTAACAGCACCAATGATTGTCCAAGCAGGACTTGGAATTAACGACGACCTCAACGGAGTGGAACAACCGGTAAACTTCACAGCTAAAGGAATAGACTCTCACCGAATTGAGATTGTGCAATCGCTGGCAAAATGGAAAAGGATGACACTCTGGAAGCACAGCATTGCTGTGGGCAAAGGTGTTTTTACAGATATGAACGCTCTGCGTCCCGACGAAACGCCCGATGCAACGCACTCAATTTATGTTGACCAATGGGATTGGGAGAAAACAATATCGAAGGAGATGCGAACAGTTGATTACTTTCACCAAACAGTAAAATCAATCTACCAGGCAATTCAACAAACCGAGGCAGCGGTTTGCCAAACCTTTGCGCCAATCAATCCAATTCTTCCAGATAGAATTCACTTTATCCACACTGAGGAACTGGAGAAAATGTACCCACTCCTTAAAGTAAAGCAAAGAGAACGAGAAGTTTGTAAGCATTTTGGCGCAGTTTGCATTGAAGGGGTAGGTTATCCTCTCGCAAACGGAAAACCATCCGATGGTCGTGCGCCAGATTACGATGACTGGTCATCCCTCCGCCCCGATGGCTACCGTGGATTAAATGGCGATATTCTAGTTTGGCATCCTACTCTAAACGATGCTTTAGAACTATCATCAATGGGAATCAGAGTTGATAAAACTGCTCTCGAACTGCAACTTAAACTCCATGACATGGAACACCGAAAAGAACTCTACTTTCACAAAACCTTACTCGAAGGGAAACTCCCGCTTAGTATTGGCGGAGGAATTGGACAATCGCGACTTTGTATGTTTTTGCTCCGGAAGGCTCATATTGGTGAGGTGCAATCGTCGGTTTGGCCAAAAGAGGTAAAAGATTATTGCAAATTGCAAGGCATCCCATTACTTTAAAATCAACAAAACCTTTCGGGGAAATTACCCGAAAGGTTTATTTTTGCCTTATATTTGCCCAAAACACCAACCCTATGCCCCGATTCAAACTTACGATTGAGTATGATGGCTCGCACTACCGCGGATGGCAATTCCAACGCGAAGTTCCTACTGTTATGGGGAAACTCATGGATGCAGTAAAGGAGGTTTATAAAAAAACAGACTACGAACTATACGGTTCAGGTAGAACCGATGCAGGCGTACACGCTCTTGCACAGGTTGCACACCTCGATATTGACTCGGCAATGCCCCCATATATTGCACTTGTTAGACTAAACGAATTACTACCAGCATCAATAAACATACTCAATGTTGAAAAGGTACAGCCTCGATTTCATGCCCGTTACAGTGCTATTGCAAGAAGTTATGTTTACCATATTTCCAAGCGCAAATCTGCATTTGGGAAAGACTTTACCTGGTGGGTAAAAGATTCGCTTGATGTAAAAGCGATGGCCGATGCAACGGTTCATTTTGTTGGGATGAAAGATTTTAAATCGTTTGGAACATCCGAAAAAGAAGAAGATTCAACGTTGGTAAAACTTGAGCAACTTAAGATTTTTGAAATTGATGACTCCATCCTAATACATATTGTTGGCTCTCACTTCCTCTGGAAAATGGTAAGAAGGATTGTTGGAACTTTAGTTGAAGTGGGCAAAGGCAAATTAAACGATGAGGATATCGATTTATTTTTCCGCCAATACTCCGATATACCCTCAAAATTTACAGCACCACCATCGGGGCTTTACCTAGAAAGGGTTTACTACCCCGGCGATACCATTGAGGAGGAACCTGTTTGGTTGATAAATATTATTAGTAAGTAGATTTTAACAATACCTCTTTGTTATTAGTTGATATTGACTTAACTTGGTTAAGCAATACGTAAACTAATGATTGCCAAATACTACACAACTAACGACGATAATTCAATAATCTGCGAATTATGTCCGCATAATTGCCATATCAAACCTGACAAAACTGGGATTTGTGGAGTCCGACGTAATATTAATGGCAATCTCGAAATATTGAGTTCTGGAATAATTGCCTCATCGGGTTTAGACCCCATTGAGAAAAAACCTCTTTATCACTTTTATCCAGGGCATAAAATATACTCCATTGGTGGTTATGGATGTAACCTAAAGTGTACATTCTGCCAAAATCATGAAATTTCGCAAAACGTCCCTGACCGAAGCAATGGTTTTAGACACAATCAACCAGCGGACTTGATTGCAAAGGCAAAATTCCTACCCGAAAACATTGGAATTGCTTACACCTACAACGAGCCCACAATGTTCTTCGAATTTATGGTTCAAACCGCGGAGTTAGCAAAACTTGAAGGGCTCAAAAACGTAATGGTCTCAAATGGTTTTATCAACCTAAAACCACTCGATGAACTTACTGAACTGATAGATGCTTTTAATA
>CAZTVY010000381.1:0-2832 GCA_964617235.1 uncultured Rikenellaceae bacterium
TCGCCACGTATTACATCAGGCTTTGTTTGGTGTTTATATATATTGACATTGGCTGTCAATAACTTATTGATCAAAAGTTTGCTTTTTGAAGAATAAGAGTTGTATATTTGAAACCTAATTCTGGGACAAACATATTTGTTTAATAAAAAATTAAAGCTATGGTGATTCGTACAGCGAAATTCGTGGCTAGTTATCCGCGTGTGGAGAAAGCTCCAATTTCCAACAAGCCTGAGTATGCTTTTATAGGTCGCTCAAATGTGGGTAAGTCTTCACTTATCAATATGCTTACCTGTACTAAAGCTCTAGCTAAGGTCTCACAAACACCAGGAAAAACTCAGTTAATAAACCATTTTCTGATTAATGATGAGTGGAACTTGGTGGATTTGCCAGGGTATGGATACGCAAAGGTTTCAAAAAGCGACCGTAAGGCATTCTCCGATATCATTACAAATTACATTATTAAGCGCGAAAATCTTTATCTTTTGTTCGTGTTAATAGATTCTCGCCTTGAGCCTCAGCAAATCGATATTGATTTTGTTAATTGGCTTGGTGCGCAACAAATTCCATTTGCATTGGTGTTTACCAAAACCGATAAGGTTTCAAGTGGAGCCTTGCAGTCAAATATGGATGCCTTCGCCGCTGAGATGTTGAATACATGGGAGGAATTACCTCAGATGTTTACTAGTTCTGCGGTAACAAGAACTGGCAGAGAGGAGATTCTGCGCTACATAGAGGAGATAAATAAAAATACTAAAATAAACCAGCTCGAAAGTGCTGAGAAGATTTGGTAATTTTTGTAAATTTGCGGGCATTAACTGGAAAAATATCCCAAAATGCACAGCAAACACCAAATAAAGTTCTTTACTGGTCGGAGTTCCCGCTATCTTTCTGAGAAAATTGCACAGAGTTTTGGCATTCCGCTAGGAAAATCGAATATTACAGTTTTCAGTGATGGTGAGTTTCAACCATCCTATGATGAATCGGTGCGTGGTTGCACCGTTTTTATTATCCAATCAACGTTTCCTCCTGTAGATAATCTTTTTGAGCTCCTTTTGATGGTTGATGCTGCGCATAGGGCATCGGCATATAAAGTTGTGGCTGTAATGCCATACTTTGGATGGGCTCGTCAGGATAGGAAGGATAAGCCACGTGTGGCTATTGGTGCAAAAATGGTTGCCAATATGCTTCGTGCTGCGGGTGTTGACCGTGTTATGACTATGGATTTGCATGCAGACCAAATACAAGGTTTCTTCGATGTTCCGGTTGACCATTTGTATGCATCATCAATTTTTGTTCCCTATATAAAAAGTCTTAACCTTGACCCAATTGCCATTGCTGCTCCCGATATGGGTGGTGCAAAACGCGCAAACGCATACTCACGTTTCTTGAACTCATCGTTGGTGGTTTGTCACAAGAGTCGTGAGAAAGCAAATCAGGTAGGCGAGATGACCGTTATTGGCGAGGTTGAGGGAAAGCACGTTATTATCCTAGATGATATGGTTGATACCGCTGGCACTCTTACAATGGCTGCCGATTTAATGATGGAAAAGGGAGCTGCCTCTGTCCGCGCTTTTGCAACACACGGAGTGTTATCGGGTTCGGCTTACGAAAGAATCCGCGACTCTAGAATTACCGAGTTGGTTGTTACCGATACAATTCCGCTGAGAACCGATAAGGATACTTCTAAAATTAGAGTGCTGTCGGTTGCCGATTTGTTTGCCGATGTTATCAATAAGGTATATAACTATCAATCAATCAGCGATAGATTTATTATATAGCGATTTTGTTTCTTAAAATCACTTTGCTATCTTTGCAACCCAAAATTTCCCTCAAAATGGTACGATGGGGGGCTACAGAAAAATGAGGGGTAGTCCTGAGTAATGCCAGAGTAATAACAAAAAACAAAAAAAACAATGAAAACACTTGATTTAAGTGCTGCAGTTCGTAAAGAAACTGGAAAAACTTTCGCAAAAAACATGCGTAAATCGGCTTTAATTCCTGCTAACATCTATGGTGGTGAGGAAAATTTAATGATTTCTCTTGATGAGAAAGAACTTATGAAAGCTATTTACACTCCTAACGTTTACATCGTAAACCTTAATGTTGAAGGTAAAGTGTATAGCACTGTTATTAAAGAGACTCAGTTTCACCCAGTTTCCGACAAAATTCTTCACGTAGATTTTCTTCAGATTTCCGATAAGAAGAAAATAACTATTGGTTTACCAATCGTTCTTGAAGGTCAGTCCGAAGGTGCTAAGCAAGGGGGAAAACTGGTACAGGTTGTTCGCAAGGTACGTGTAAGCGGATTAGCGAAAGACCTTCCTGAAAGCATTATTATTGATGTTACTAACTTAGGTTTAGGTAAAAGCATCATGGTTGGCGATTTAGAATTCAAAAAATACTCTATAGCAGAACCAAAGAGTGTTGTTATTGCTACTGTTAAAACAACTCGTGCAGCTAAGGATGCCGTTGTTGAAACTAAAAAATAATTCATTTAGAGTTTGAAGTATCTAATTGTAGGATTGGGAAATATTGGTGCTGAGTATTCCAATACCCGTCATAACATAGGATTTAAGGTATTGGACGCACTTGCAAAGGCGTCCAATATTTCTTTTGTAGATTCCCGTTATGGTTCTGTTGTGGAACTTAAGCATAAAGGGCGCATCTACGTTTTGCTAAAACCATCAACATATATGAACCTTAGCGGAAAGGCAGTTAATTATTGGATGCAAAAGGAAAATATACCACCTGAGGCTGTTGTTGTTATTGTTGATGATTTAGCGTTGCCCATAGTTGCAATTAGTATTCGCAAGAATGGTGGCGATGGCGGTC
>CAZTVY010000382.1:0-2818 GCA_964617235.1 uncultured Rikenellaceae bacterium
AACAAAATCTTTTGGCTTATAAAAAACAAACGCATCAGCAAAGTTCTCCTTTATATCGTCGACTGACCTTAAAATTGCACTTTGTAAGAATTTCGCATACTTTAAGCTATCCAGAATCTGCCTATTCTTTTCATCAACTATTCGGAACTGTTCTCTAAGTTCTGCAGTTCTTATGGAGACAAGTTTTTCCAACTGTTTTTGTTTTTCTCTTCAGGCTCTAATTCTAGTTAAAATACACACGTATACTGCAAATACAATAAGTAAAACCGACAATATTCGGAACCACCATGTAGCCCAGAATGGGGGGCGAATAACGAATGGCATCGATTTAACTTCATCGGACCAAAACAAATCGCTATTGGCAGCCTTTAATCTAAAAATATATTTACCTGGTGGTAAGTTGGAGTAAATAGCCTGTCGGCTTGTACTAGTAATCCATTTATCGTCAAACCCATCAAGTTTCCAAGAATATTGAACCATTCTTGGATTTTTGAAACTAACTCCGACAAACTCAAATGTTAGGTGATTTTGATTATACTTGAGTCTTAGGTTTTTGGGCAATCCATTCCAGACATCAAGACTTGATGAATATTGGCTCCAATCCGTTTTCTGCGACCTTAATTTTAAACCTGTAATCCTCACTTTAGGGGGAACGCTGTTCAACTTATCAGCATCCTGCTCATACTTAAGCAATCCGCCATTAGTTGATAAAAGAAAACCAAGTTCATCATCAATAACGCCATTTAAGTTCGTTTCCAAATCAACCAAACCCTCGTCGGAGCCATAATGCCTGATATAGTTTTTTTCTCTACGAGATAAAGCCTCTAAATCAAGTCTATCCAGACCTAAATTAGAACCAATCCATAAATTATTATGAGAATCGGGGTAGAGAATGTAAGTTAGGTTCGATACTAAACCATCCTTTTCCGAAAATTGCCTTATAGATGAGTAATCCCATCGAAAAACGCCTTTATTCCTTGTGCCAATCCAAATATTACGTTGATAATCCATTGCCAAAGAACTTATCTCCTCAGTAGAATCGATAAGTGCAAACTGGCTAACACTATTCTCACGCAATACATAAACACCATTGTAACGCGTTCCAATCCATAGTTCATTTCGCGCTGTATCTAATAGCAATTTCTGCACAAAAAGTTCTCCATTATCAGTACTATTAAGTGGCATATGGACAAAGAGCCGCTTGTCTTTAGAATAATACAAACCTTTACTCGATGCAACCCATAACTTTCCGCTATTATCTTCCAGAATATCATCTATGCGAAATCTTTCTCCGCTAAGCAGAGGTAGACGTTCAAATCGAATTGCACTCAAATTATTGTCGTAAATAGCCTTGTTTAATCCAGCATTACTGGTACCTATTAAAATATCGCCCTGCTTGGTTTGATATATTTTCCCAACATAGTTATCGGGTAAACCATTGTGCTTTGTGTAGTTATGTGATTTACCATCTTTTATTACGGACATCCCCTCTCCAATTGTCCCAACCCATAAAACACCATCCGAAGATTTGCTTAAACCCCAAGCCTTATTCCCCACAAGCCCATCTGCAATAGTGAAAGCAGTAAAGGCATTCCCTTTTAAAAGAAAAACACCGTTGTTTGATATTGCCCAAAGATTATTTTCATGGTCGAGGAAAATCTGGGTAGGATTCTCGGTTAGTCCATTCTCCTTGGATATCCTATGAAAATACTTCCTATTTGCTAAATCCAGGGCATAAAGATTATAAGAATCATCAATAGACAACTCCTTACCTAAAACCCAAAGTTTATTGCCATCTATACAAAAATCTTTGATATCGACATTTGCAGATAAGGTATGACCCAATGGAATTATTCCTTTACCATTTAATTTGAAGAAACCTTTGTTTGTTCCTAGAAGAATGCTACCGTCAATAAGTTCCTTGCCTGTGTTAACTAAAATTCCATCCGGAAGAGATATTAGCCCAGCACTATTGTCCCTTATTATATACAAAACTCCATTATTACCAAAATAGACTTCTCCACTTGATGTCCTCAAAATAAAATTACTTAAAACTCTATCCTGAAAAATTTGCGCAACCTCTGATGATTGAAACAAGGGGATATTCACTTTTGACACAATAAAATCAACACCTGTATAGTGAATTTCAAAAAGGCCATCGTTAGTTACAACCCAAACCGAAGAGTTTCCGGCAGAAACTATTGTTAAAATTTCACTTTCAATTAATTTACTATTGATTGAAAGAATGGTATTTCCATGTATAAAATTGATACCTTTTGATGAACCAACCCAAACATTATCGTCATCATCAGTTACTACACATGTCAAACGTGTAAAGTTAAGGCCATCGCGTGTTGTAATATACGAATATTCAACCCCATTAAATCGACACAAACCACCACCCGTAGACATCCAAATATCGCCTCTTTTGTCCTGTGCAATTCCAGTTACTAAGGAGTGAAGCAGTCCTTCTCTAACTCCAAACTTAACAATATTGTAATGCTGTGCATACAATTGTAATGCAAACACAAGCATTAATAAGCCTAATATTGTAGTTCGCTTAAACATAACGGATTCTACTGTCAGACCAAATATAAAGAAATAATAAATTCCGTTAATAGAAAAAGAAGTATTTTAAGAATACACTGATTCTTTTGGAGAATAAATCTAGAGGAATATTAAATATTTATTGAATTATGCTTAGATAAGTTGAGTTGATCTGATTCTAAGCAAATCGAACAAGGAGCAAACAAAAAAGCCCCGGGGATTGCTCCTCGGGGCGAAGGTGGGGCGGCGACCTACTCTCCCGCTGTGACGC
>CAZTVY010000383.1:0-2753 GCA_964617235.1 uncultured Rikenellaceae bacterium
TAACGAAGCTTCTGCTCAACCTCAAAAATCGGTAAACTCGAAATTCAAAAAAGGAAAGGAATTTCTTGAACATTTTCTAAGAAGAGAAGCAATTAGAAAACAAAAACAACTTGATTCAAGATTTGAATTGGGCAATGAGCAAAAACTAATAGAAATTCTAGATTTAGTTAATAATCGTGTTCCGCTTGAATTTAATATTTACATTGTACAACCAGGTATTTCAAAACAAAATATTTCGACTGAACAACTTACTCTTTTAGGAGTGACTGAGACTTATTTAATGGAAAGAGCAGCAATCAAGTTAAGGGTGATAGGAAATGAATAAAAACCAGCCCATAACAAATTGTAAATTGCATTGCGGGGTTAGTGCGGTGTCGTTCGCCTTGCTCACCCTTGCTCGCGCGGATTTGTAATCCGTGCGGTTTATTTCTAGTAAAGTATAAAAAGTAATTGTCATGGACTATAAGTCCGCGCCAGCAATGGGGTTTTCTTCGTCTGGCGAAGTCTGCAACTTCGTCATACCTAAATAGCGGTCTCCTGTCCGCACAAAATACCATATAAGGCGTAGTTATCAACCTACGCTTTTATAATTTGTACATAAAATAGCACCAAATTAATTCAGAATTACTACTTTTAAAATAAACTACGGTAAACGTAGTTATCTGGTATTGAACAACTAAAATTGACCATATGCGGATAACAAAAATACTTTTGGTGCTTATTGCATTGTGCATAGGCAGTAATATTCACGCCCAAACACCCGCTTTCCGGAACGATAACCTTCTGCTACCCGACAAGCTAATACTCTCCAACCATATTGGTTTTGATACCCTTTATGCATACACTACCGATAGCCTTGCAACCGATAGGCTGGTAAGGCCATTCTTTGAGATTCATAAGTATGCCGATTTCACCAAATTCCTAGCCGAAAAAGCGTTGGATGGAACCATCAAGGTTTACGATGCCAGCCAGTACAGCAATCAATTACCCTACTCGGCGCTTAACCCCGATAGGCAGCTGCAGCTAACCGAAATTCAAAAGAATTTAGGTCTCGATACCTTTAAGGTTTACAACTCCTCGGAGGATAACAGCTACCAATTGGCTGTAAAGGATATAGATTTTGGTGAGCTAAACTCCATTAACTTTATTGAGGACTGGACTCTTACCGATAATCCTTTGAGCCTTAAGAAAAACGTTTACGCTATTGAGCCAATCCGCAGGTATTCTGGCTATTGGTCCGATGATATGCTCGATTACCGATTCTACCGTGCATTCCGTTTTTACAATAATCAGAATAAAAAGGGCAGTAACCAAAGCCTAAAGCTTATTGCGCGGGTAAAGTACGAGCACTTCTTTAATATCGACCGTAGTTTCCAGAGCAAGAACTTTCAGCAGCTTGTGCAGGGCTACCTACAGCACTCGGAAACCGATTACGAGCTAAACATGGGCAGCTATAATGTGAATGCTCCTTTCTTTAATGGCTTTAATCAGCGTGTATTTATCCAAACCATTCTTAACAGCGCTTTTTCGGGGAAAGTTAAGGCAACTGAGTTCGGCAGCAATAGGGTACTAACCCCCGACGAGGTGCGCGGAAAGGTGTTTGAACCATTCATTGTTAAAGTTGAGAATTTTGACACAGGCCTTGACGAGGATAGAACAGTTATAAACGATTACACCTCCGAGATTATATCTGTAATATTTACCGAGGAATGGTATTTTGATGAGGTATTGCTACAGTTTCAGAAAAAGGTAATAGGCATCTCGCCCGTGCGCTATTACATTGACCAGAACACTGAGCAAACCATCGTAAAACGAAAGGTTTTATTCACTGTAGAACTATAGTGTATTTATTTAAGAATGTTTTAATAGGATTGAGTATGAATTTTTTAAAAAATCTGTTTACTGGCAAAGATGTAAATGAAAAGGAAGTAAGTATTGATGTTTCGGAGTTTAAGCAGCTATCAAAATCGGGGTTTAGCACTTTTACCGATTTACTTGAGCAGAATGGTGCTTTATCGTTCGAGAAACAACTTATCCTTAGCGATATTGTTGGGGCTAATCCATGGCAGTTCGATATGGATAAAGGCCAAGTTTCTTTTGGAGCTAACCTTGTGTTTCCTGTTCAAATAATTGGGTCAATTTCATTTGGCGATAACTCCTGGATGTGGGGGTGGGCCAATACGCAAAGCGGAATACCAGAGCATCTTTTGGTTCAGTCCAATGCCCTCAAGCAAATTGGCGAACAATACGGTATTGATGAGTTTAAGAATCCGCATTTCATAGTTGACGGTAGATTCGACCATCGGGTGGGCTTAATTGCTAGTGGATTGTTTAAGTCTAAATGTTACTACTCTGCCAACTATGGCAAGGGAAGTCTTGTTTTTACAATTGATACCGATAAAATCCCAGAGCCTAGTGCCGATTTAATTAAGGTTTTTGTAACGTTTAATGAGTTTATAGCCCAAATAGAAATATCCCATAAAGAGGCGTTTAAGAATTATTTGATTGATAAGGGCTTTCTGATTAAGATTGATGGTAAAACCATAAGTGGCCTAAAGGATAATACCGTTATTAGAGCCGAGTTTGATGGTTTGGGCCGTTTAATCAATCTTAAAAACATATGCTAGTTTACCCCTAGGTAATCAATAACCTGTACCTGTTCGAGCGCGTCTACAGGACGCGTTCGTTGTTTATGGTATTTGCTTGAGTGGATTTTATAATTCGTACCATAAAACAGTGTTATATTAACTCAG
>CAZTVY010000384.1:0-2748 GCA_964617235.1 uncultured Rikenellaceae bacterium
CACGTTTAACATTTAACGTATTATGCTAAAATCGATAAGTAGAAAAACACTTCTGATAATCCTAATACCACTTTTTATTGTAGGACTTATTGGGTCTGTATTTGCATTTAGCTATTACCGATTGAACTATGCTCCCAACACACAAAACACAAAGGAGGTTGTTATATACATTCCTACTGGCTCATCGTTCGAGAATGTGCTGGATACGCTTAGTAAGCATAGTATTTTAAAAAATCAAAAATCGTTTACAACAGTAGCCGGCAGGCTTGGTTACAAGAACAACATCAAAGCAGGACGATACATAGTTAAGCCCAACACCGGAAACCGAAAACTGGTATCGATGCTTAAATTGGGGCTACAAAAACCCTTAAAGCTTACCTTTAATAATATTAGAACACCTCAGCAACTTGCGGGTAGAATTGCCCAGCAAATTGAGGCCGATTCGCTATCGATTCTGGCTTTACTCACCTCTGACCAAGTTACATCGGGTTATGGATTCGACAAAGCTACCATTATTGCAATGTGTATACCAAACACCTACGAGTTTTACTGGAATACCAGCGCTAAAGGATTTTTGGATAGGATGCAGAAGGAGTACGAGAAGTTCTGGAACGATGAACGCGAGGCCAAAGCCTTTAAGCTTGAATTAACCAAAGTTCAGGTTTCTACTCTAGCATCGATTGTGGAGGAGGAAACACGCTTTAATAACGAAAAACCAAGAGTTGCCGGGGTTTACATCAACCGTTTAAACAAGGGTATTCCGTTACAAGCCGACCCAACCGTTAAGTTCGCTGTAGGCGATTTTGGACTACGCCGAATTCTAACTAAGCATCTTGAGATTAATTCGCCATACAACACTTATAAGTTCAGAGGTTTACCTCCTGGGCCAATCCGTTGCCCATCTATTAGTTCTATAGATGCAGTGTTAAATGCCGAAAAGCACAGTTACCTATATTTCTGCGCTAAAGCCGATTTCTCGGGCTACCACGATTTTGCAAAAACTCTCACGGAGCATAACCGAAATGCCGAGGCTTACCGCAGGGCGTTGAATAAGGAGAGGATTTATAGGTAGTGATTGAGTGAGCAAATAAGTTAATAGGTAAATAGGTTTAATGGTGGATTGGTATTCTTTTTTTCCATACCAATATGTATCCTTTGCGATGCAACTATTCTAAACTCTTTCAAACCATTGCTTTTCCGTGCATCGCTTTTAATATGGCACATTAATAAACCCCGAGTTAAAACTCTGGGCTATTACTAATACTCCATTTGAATAATCTTCCACACTCAATATTTATCTTTTCGCAAATTTTCAAATTTGCTCACTATCAAATTGCCTCATTGGCAAATTGTCAAATTGCGCTAAACACCGCCTCTGCAAACCCTGACTCATCGTTTGATGCAACAACCATGAATTTCAGTTTGAGTTCCTCAGGTGCGTTGGAAACCAAATAGCTATTCGGTGTGTAGTTTAGCAAATCGAGGTCGTTATAATCGTTACCAATGGCTAAAATTTCGTTGTGATGAATATCGCCAAGGTATTTGCAAAGCCAATCCACGCTATGCCCTTTTGAGACTCCTTCAGGAAAAATCTCCATCCAAATGGACTCACCATCCAATGGCGATGTTGCCCTTATAACTTTTATTCCTGCAAGTTTACTTTCAAGCAAGTAGAACAACTCTGGATTTGGTGGCAAAACAGCAATCAATTGCGTGGCATTATCGGGATAAGAAACACCTAATATTAGTGGACTACAAAAATCCTTATAAACAGCCAACCTACGGTCGAAATCGGGATTAGGATTCCCTGAGAAATGGTAATGGAAAATATGATTCTGAGGAATTGGTTCCTGAACCATAAAATCGACTTTTAAATCAACGAATAAATCAATTATCTCCTGAACTTTAGAGGAATTCAGTTCAGTGGTATAAACAATCGATTTATCGCTCCAGCGAATAATCCCTGCACCTGAGGAAAAAACCAAATAATCGATAGGAAAATTGTTGGGTATAACTTTCGATGCTGAATATGGAGACCGTCCTGTAGCAATAACACGGATAACCCCCATCTCGCCCAAACGGTGAAGCGTAGATAGGTTTTTAGAACTATAATCGGAATTACTACTTAAGAGCGTACCATCAAGGTCGGTAACCACCATCTTAATCATCAAACACAGTTTTAATGCTCAAATATAGCCAGAATAGGAACAAGTGACAAATTGAAAAATAATCGACATATGACGTTCTGCAGATAAACTCCATGAATAAAAAAACATTCTAAACACAACCAAAATACTAGAATAAAACCCCAACAAAAAAGCAATAAAAACGTTAAAATATATATTGAAGGTTGTTAATAAAAATTAAGCAAAAAGTACGTTAATTTGATTTTAATCTTCAATTAATTTTTCTATATTTAGAAAATTAAACTGTAGTTCTAAACTCTTATAATATGACGAAACTAATCACATTCAATGAACTCAGGAGGGTTAAAGATAACCTTCCTGATGGCAGCATGCAAGTTATTGCGGACAAGTTAAACATCAATGTTGAAACTGTCCGCAATTATTTTGGTGGTACACACTATGATGTTGGTGGTGCGGTAGGAATGCATGTGGAACAAGGCCCCGATGGCGGAATAGTTACACTTGACGATACTACAATTTTAGATTTAGCTTATGAAATTATTGCTAAATCAAAAGAATTAGTGTAAATACAATTATAGTTATTTCATAAAAGCAGGACTTA
>CAZTVY010000385.1:0-2721 GCA_964617235.1 uncultured Rikenellaceae bacterium
GCTACAAGGAACAGCTAGTTTGGAGTTCTGGGAAACCTATGAATTTTCCGATGTTTATCCAAACTTTATTGCTGCTAACAATAAATTAGCCGAAATTCAAGCGGCTACTACTCCTACTGTAGAAACTAAAGCTACAACAGAGTTGGCTGCAAAGAAAGATAGCACAAACGAAGACTTATTAAATAAACTTCAACAAAGTGAGACTAAGGATTCTGCTGATATCGCAAATGCAGATATGGCTAAGAAATTCCCTCTTTTCTCTTTGCTTCGTCCTAATTTAAATATGCAAAATCAGCCATCTGCCGGTCCAATGGTAGGTATGGCTCATCATAAAGATACCGCAAGAATAAACGAAATTCTTGCTATGGAACAAATCCGTGCTCTTTTCCCTGGCGATGTGAAATTTTTATGGGGTGTTAAATCTCCAAAATGGGACCAGACGGAGAGCATGTATGAGCTTATCGCGATTAAACTTACTAGCCGTGAAGGAAAAGCTCCTTTGGATGGTGGTGCTATAACCGATGCTCGCGATGCTTTTGGCGACCAGAAAGGAACTGCCGAGGTTGATATGGGTATGGATGCAGAAGGTGCTAGGGTTTGGGCTCGCTTAACTGGCGAAAACATCGGAAAATGCATTGCAATTGTTCTCGATAATTCTGTTTACTCTTATCCTAGAGTACAGACTGAGATTAAAGGCGGACGTTCACAAATTACTGGTGATTTCACTATTAACGAGGCAAAGGACTTAGCAAACGTTCTTAAGTCAGGTAAACTCCCTGCTCCTGCACACATTATTAAGGAAGAACTTGTTGGTCCTTCGCTTGGTAAGGAGGCTATCAACTCGGGTTTGAACTCATTCATCGCATCATTTATTGTAGTTCTTATTTATATGTTGTTCTACTATAGCCGTAGAGCAGGTTTGGTTGCCGATATTGTTTTGATGATTAACCTATTCTTTATGATGGGTATCTTAGCATCGTTTGGAGCAACCCTGACATTACCTGGTATTGCTGGTATTGTTCTTACTATGGGTATGGCAGTTGATGCTAATGTGCTTATATTTGAACGTATACGCGAGGAAATAAGATCTGGTAAAGGTTTAAGCCTTGCAATTAAGGAGGGTTTCAGCAATGCTTTATCTGCAATTATCGACGGTAACGTTACAACTCTTTTAACTGGGGTTATTCTATACATCTTTGGTTCTGGCCCAATTCGTGGTTTTGCTACAACACTTGTAATTGGTATTCTTACCACTTTATTCACAGGTATTTTTATTACTCGTTTAATTATACTTTGGATGGAGAAACGTAACATGACTTTAACGTTCTCTACCAAGTTTACCGAGAATGCTTTCCGTGGATTAAAGATTGACTTTATTGGTATCAGAAAATATGGTTACATTTTCTCTGTTGTGGTAATTGTTACAGCAATCGCTTCTTTATCAATTAGAGGCTTGAACCCAGGTATCGATTTTGTTGGAGGCCGTTCATATATTATTCGCTTTGAGAAACCCGTTACCACTGTTGAGGTTGCTGATAATATGAAAACTGTTTTTGGTGGCGAGGCTCCTGAGGTTAAAACCATTGGCTCTGCAAATCAAGTAAAAATTACAACTAAGTATAAAATAGCGTCAACCGATCCAACTGTGGATGGTGAGGTTGATTCATTAATGTACGCTGGTTCAAAACCATTCATGTCAAGCGATGTAACTTTCAACGATTTCCAAGACAACTATAAGCAAAGTTCTATTAAGGTAGGACCAACCATTGCTCACGATATTAAGAGGGATGCATTTATTGCTGTTATTGCAGCGCTATTTGCAATCTTCCTATATATCTTGGTTCGTTTCCGTTACTGGAGTTACAGTGCGGGTGCAGTTGCTTCGTTAGCTCACGACTCAGTATTCACTGTTGGATTATTCTCAATACTATACTTCAGGGTTCCTTTTAGTCTTGAAGTAGACCAGTCGTTTATTGCAGCGGTGCTTACTATCATTGGTTACTCAATTAACGATACTGTAATTATCTTCGACCGTATCCGTGAGTACACTAAACTTCATCCAAAACATACTAGAAAAGATAACATCAACAATGCTATTAACGATACATTGAGCCGTACATTCTCAACATCGTTCTCAACTTTGGTGGTGTTAATTCCAATCTTCTTCTTCGGTGGCGAGGTTATCCGCGGATTTATCTTTGCCTTGATTATGGGTATTGGAGTAGGTACTTACTCTTCGGTATTCGTTGCTACACCTTTAGCTTACGATATTGAGCAGTGGTGGGAGAAGAGAAAAGCAAGAAAAAAATAATTTATTTTTGATAATAAAAAAGAGGCTCAATCATTGGTTGAGCCTCTTTTTTATTAAATAAGCCGTTTCAAGAAAGGTTCATTTTTATTATCTTGCGGATAAACTAATATTAAAGATGGAGATTACAATTGAACTAGTTCTGTTAGCAATTTCAGTGCTTTTTTTCTTGAGTCTTATGGCAAGTAAGGCTGGGTATAAGTTTGGAGTACCGGCATTGCTTCTTTTTTTAATGGTTGGAATGCTAAGTGGTAGCGATGGGCTCGGAATTCAGTTCGAGAATATTCATGCAACACAAGTAGTTGGAACAATAGCCCTTAGTATAATTCTTTTTTCAGGGGGATTGGATACTAAAATCTCGGAAATTAAGCCGGTTATGTATCAGGGTGTGTTATTGGCAACGTTAGGTGTAT
>CAZTVY010000386.1:0-2700 GCA_964617235.1 uncultured Rikenellaceae bacterium
CTGTTGAAGAGTATACTCTATTTATTTCATCATCTAGAAGTTCCCTATACCCAAGGGTTAGTGCTGATAATACCGCAAGTTGATTGTCGACAATGAAGTGTTTTCTAAATACTGAAATAAACTTATCCCTTAGCTTTAATGAATAGTTGATAATTGGATTTGCATTATTACCCAACAAAATCCACTCTCCGTTCTTTACAAATGATGAGAAGCGAATCCCTTCCTGTTTCATATACTTGGCAATATCAAACTGGTTCGGATTTTTTGGTTTTTCAAACTCTCGGAGTTTTAGTTTAAGGGCAACGATATCGCCATACTTTAAGGTTTTTGCGCAAGAATCGGATAAATTGAAATAAACTAAAATTTTCTCGTGTGAGGCCTTGTACTGATGGTTATCTATGATTTCAGTTAGTTGGCACTCAACCCTTAGAGAACGAGTTCTTTCCTGAGGAGAATTAATTAGTCTAACAATTGCCTGACTCTCGGTGTTTGTAATTAAATGCTTATCTTGACTGGTATTTATGGCCAATGCCAATCCTGCAAATATTAAAAATGTATTTAGCATTATGCCATATATCCATCGGTATTTCCATTGTTTTGAGAAATAACTTGAAATCAAAAGTGAGCAGAAAAGCAATGTGGAGGCCATTGCAATAATAGGAGTACTGGGTAGAATGTTAAAGTAAATTTGAATTGTAATCCCAATGGAAATTGGAATTAGTAGCCGAAAAAATGGCGCTTCGTGAATGCTGGATGGTAAACTCAATGTTGTGTAACAATTTTACTAACATTAAGTTATGAAATTTTATTGGAAAACTAAGGCTGAAAGCAAAAAAAAAACACGCAATTTTGCGTGTTTTTTGAAATCTATTTAGCGATTTTATACTTGTAGTCTGCGGAGAATTTACCTTTTGAAATTGCCGTTAGTTTCGATTTTAGGAGTTGTTTTCTGATTGCCGATAACCTATCAGTAAACATAATTCCATCGAGGTGGTCGTATTCATGCTGAATAATTCGTGCAGCCATTCCTTCGTAAACTTCCTCGTGGGGCTGAAAACTCTCATCAACATACTTAATTCTAATTTTGCTTTCGCGCTCAACCTCCTCGTGTAGGTTTGGTATGCTGAGACAACCCTCGCTATATCGAACCATCTCATCGAGTCGTTCTAGAATTTGAGCGTTGATAAAAGCTTTCTTGAATCCTTTTAGGGCTGGGTCATCTTCTTCTAACGCTGAACCATCAATAACAAATAACCGAATAGATAGCCCAATTTGAGGAGCGGCAAGTCCAATTCCATCCGATTGATACATAGTTTCGAACATATCGCTAATAAGCTGCTTCAGGTTTGGGTAATCGGGCGTGATATCCTGCGCTACTTTCCGCAGCACTGGCGAGCCATAAATGTAAACAGGGTAAATCATCTTTATAATTAATGTTTATAACTTAAACTTTCCAGATACGATTGTAAAATTATTGTTGCGCTAATGGTGTCGACGGTTGCCTTGTTTTGTCTGTCCTTTTTTTTCATTCCACCATCAATCATTGCTTGCATGGCAAGTTTTGATGTAAAACGCTCGTCAACCAGTTCAACCTTTAGCTGAGGAAATACTTTTTTAAGTCTATTCAGCACAGGTTTGATATATGTAACAGCTTCGGAAGGGGTATTGTTCATTTGAACTGGGTAGCCTACAACAAGTAACTCCACATTTTCCTTTTCAAAGTAAGCCGTTAAGAAATCGAATATTGTGTGTGTGGGAATTGTGGTTAAACCGTTCGCAATAATCTTTAACGGGTCGGTAACTGCTACTCCGGTACGCTTTCTGCCTATATCGAGCGATAAAATTCTCCCCACCAGTTCCGCTTATTTTGAGTTAACTAGTTCCTCGAGCTGTTCAACTAAATAGCCTAAGTACTCATTGGCTACATCTAAAACTAAACCTTTATCCATGTCAAGTTTTCCGTTTCGACCAATTTTCTTTACTAGTTTAAGGTTTACAAGTTGCTTATCGTTTATTCGCGCAAAGAACTTCGAGTCCAAAATCTCCTCAAGGTTTGAGATCTTGTTATCGATGTCGATAAACTCTCCATTTAGCTTAACCACTTTGGAACCGTTTATGTTACTCTGGAAGTATGCAATATCTTTTAAATCCACATATTCGGAGCGGTTTTTTATTGTAACAACCAACTTGGATGGTAATATTGATTTAAGGTTTTCGAATAAAGCAAAATACCTGTTCTTGCCATCGAAATTGGAATACCTACGGTTCGAAACCTTCGTTAGGGCCGATTCTAGTTCTTCAATTTCGATTGGTTTCAACAGGTAATCTATTGCGCTGTATTTAAAGGCCTTAACTGCGTAGTATTCAAAGGCAGTTATAAATATAACATCAAAGGTTCTATTGTTGCATTGCTCCAAAAAATCGAAACCAGAGCCTCCGGGCATTTCAATATCCAAAAAAACAATGTCGGGGTGAATAAGGTCAACTTTGGCAAGGGCATCGCTTGCGGAACGGGCCACGTCAACTACCTCAACATCTTTGGCGAATTGGCTGAGAAGTAGTTCGAGAGTGCGAACCGAAGCAATTTCATCGTCTACAATAAGGGCTTTAAGCATAGGAGTATTTATTGTGCAAAGATAAAAAATATTATACAATGCTACTTTGGTAGTTTTAATTTAAGCATTATTGGATTAAGCCTAG
>CAZTVY010000387.1:0-585 GCA_964617235.1 uncultured Rikenellaceae bacterium
TATGGCTCGCCGTATTATGGGAAGTGCCTCATTCTTTGAATTACAGGACGAAAAAGGTAAAATCCAAGTTTACGTCAAACGCGATGATATATGCCCTGGCGAGGATAAAACGCTTTACAACACAGTATTTAAACGTCTTTTGGACATTGGCGATATTGTAGGTGTTAAAGGATTCGTGTTCCGCACCCAAATGGGCGAAGAGTCGGTTCACGCACAGGAGCTTACTCTGCTTTCGAAATCAATCAAACCACTTCCTATTGTTAAGGAGAAGGATGGTCAGGTTTTCGATGCAGTTACCGATGCCGAGCTACGCTACCGTCAACGCTACGTTGATTTGGTTGTAAACCCACACGTACGCGAGGTGTTTATTAAGCGCTCAAAGATTATTAACACAATGCGCGATTTCTTCAACTCCAAGGGTTACCTTGAGGTTGAAACTCCAATACTACAGCCAATTCCTGGAGGTGCAACTGCACGTCCGTTTATGACTCACCATAACGCGTTAGATATTCCATTGTACCTTCGAATTGCCAATGAGCTATACCTAAAACGCCTTATTGTAGGTGGTTTTAATGGCGTTTACGA
>CAZTVY010000387.1:611-2697 GCA_964617235.1 uncultured Rikenellaceae bacterium
CGAGGGAATGGACCGCACCCACAACCCAGAGTTCACCGTAATGGAAATTTACGTGGCTTACAAGGATTACTTCTGGATGATGGAGTTCACCGAGGAGATGCTTGAGCGCGTTGCGCTTGCACTGCATGGCACAACCAAGGTTACCATTGGCGATAAGGAGGTTGACTTTAAGCGTCCATTCCGCCGCTTAACCATGACCGATGCAATTAAGGAGCATACAGGAGTTGATATCACCGGAAAAACCGAGGATGAACTACGCAAAATCTGTAAGGATTTAGGTGTTGATGCCGACGAAACAATGGGTAAAGGTAAGCTGATTGATGCAATTTTTGGCGAGAAGTGCGAGCATCATATGATTCAGCCCACATTCATTATGGATTACCCAATTGAAATGTCGCCGTTATGTAAGCGCCACCGTAGCAATCCTGAGTTAACCGAGCGCTTTGAGCTGATGGTTAACGGGAAGGAGCTCTGCAATGCATACAGCGAACTAAACGACCCAATTGACCAGATGGACCGCTTCCAAGACCAGCTGCGCCTAAGCGAAAAGGGCGACGACGAGGCAATGTTCATTGACCTTGACTTTGTGCGCTCGTTGGAGTACGGTATGCCAACCTGCTCGGGTATGGGAATTGGAATTGACCGCCTAACAATGTTTATGACCAACCAGCCATCCATACAGGATGTGCTATTCTTCCCACAAATGCGCCCCGAGAAAAAAGCGCAGAAGGATTCGGTTGAAGCATACACCAACAAGGGGATTCCTACAGATTGGGTTCCAGTACTGCAAAAAATGGGATTTAACACAGTAGCCTCGTTGGTAAACGTTGCCCCCGGCAAACTATTCAACGATATTTGCGGGTTCAACAAAAAGAACAAGCTTGGTTTAGCAAACCCAAGTATGGATGATGTAAAACGCTGGGTAGAGCAATAGATTAAACAACCATAGCATTTTAAAGAGCCAGTTTATAACTGGCTCTTTCGTTTACTTGACTAACCACCTTATGTTACAACCCTTGTTCGAGCGCGTCGTCTTTAGACTCATGCGCTCTTTTAACATACAGAACGCATATGGAGGCGCACACTAATGGAACTATCAAAAATTAACTGATTTTAGGCAATTTAATTACAACGGTTGTTCCATACCCAACCTTTGAGTCAAACTCAATTGTGCCGGACATCTCCTTAATAATATCGTAAACTATTGTTAGCCCAAGTCCTGTTCCTTTTCCGGGGTCTTTGGTAGTATAGAATGGGTCAAAAATCTGCCCTAAAGAGTCCGAACTAATTCCACAGCCAGAATCGGTTATTCTTATTTCAACAAAACCATCAACAACTTTTGTCGCAATTTTAATAGAACCATCGCCATCAATTGCCTGAATTGAATTGGATAGAATATTGAATATTGCCTGATGCAATTTACCCTCGTTCCCCAAAACAAGGATACTCTCATTTACATAGTTCTTTTCAACTTCTATTCTATTCATCAGTTGAATATTCAGCACCGACAAACAGTCGTTAATGACTGTATGAACATCGCATCGCTCCTCAATATTGCTAGTTTGTCTACTAAATCTATTTAAACCCCTAATTATATTGGTTGCTCTTTCCACACCAGTATTTACTGCACTGATAAGTGGATTTAAATTCTCGGAGTGCTCTTTAAGATTGGATTTGATATAATCGTCAATTGCATATACACCGCTAGAAATATAATTCAACGGGTTGTTTATTTCGTGTGCCACCCCTGAAGCCATAACTCCTAGCGATGCCATCTTTTCAGTTTGGACCAAATGCTTTTGGGCTTTGCGCAACTCTTCCAGAGTGCGTTCCAGTTCCTCGCGCTGAGTATGCAACTCTTCATTTATCGACAAAAGTTCCTCGTTTGCTGTTGCTAGTTCCTCTGTACGCTCCTTCACAAGCATTTCCAAATGATTCCTGTACTGCTCTAACTCCAACTCAATCTTTTTTCTTTCTGTTACATTAACTGTTGAACTGAGGATTGCCACCTGATTTTGCAATTGAACTACTCTAGCAGGATAGTAAAGGAAAACCTCCTGTTGAAATTTATTCAAAATCCTCATCT
>CAZTVY010000388.1:0-2630 GCA_964617235.1 uncultured Rikenellaceae bacterium
TGAGTTTATGGATAAAATCAACGCTGAATACCCTCAATATAAATGGTGTGAAAATAAAGGCTATCCCACCAAGGCTCATCGTCAGGCAATTGAAAAGTATGGCGTTACTCCTTACCATAGGCTATCCTATAAACTTTTAAATACCGATACTCAACTAAAATTACCAATTGATTTTAAACCATAATTGTGTTAAATTGTCGAATCAACATAAAATAATTACTTAACCTAAATAATTAAATATGAAAAAACGTTTGCTAGTTCTAGTTGTCGGATTTTTCTTTATGTTCGGCACTGTGGCCAAAGCCGATGAGGGTATGTGGCTATTACCTTTGCTAAAGCAGTTGAATATTGATGCTATGCAGCAAAAAGGTTTCAAACTTACCGCAGAGGATATTTACAACGTAAACAACTCAAGTATTAAAGATGCCATCATTATTTTTGGAAGAGGCTGTACTGGTGAAATAGTATCGGAGCAAGGCCTAATTCTTACTAACCACCACTGTGGATATGGCGCTATTCAACAACATAGCACACCTGAGCACGATTATCTTGCCGATGGTTTTTGGGCAAAAACAATTCAAGAAGAAATTCCAACTCCTGGATTAACCGCTACTTTCTTAGTTAGAATTGAGGACGTAACAGAAAAAGTAAATGCAGCCCTAAACTCAGATATGAGTGAAGGAGATAGAAACAAAGCCATTGCTGATGCTGGCCGCAAAATTGCAAAAGAAGCTACCGATGGAACAGGCTATAGAGGTCGTGTTCAAAGTTTCTTTGGTGGAAACCAATTCTTTCTTTTAGTTTACGAGGAATTTACCGATGTTCGTATGGTAGGAGCTCCTCCTTCATCAATTGGTAAATTTGGAGCCGATACCGATAACTGGATGTGGCCTCGTCATACTGGCGATTTCTCCGTTTTCCGTGTGTATGCAAGCAAGGACAACAAGCCTGCAGCATACTCAACTGAAAATGTTCCCTATAAACCAAAACATCATCTCCCAGTTTCTATTAAAGGTGTAAAGAAAGGTGATTTCACCATGATTATGGGTTACCCAGGTAGCACACAACGTTACATGACATCAAGTGAGGTTGATGAGAGAATGAAGATTAGCAATGCTAGCAGAATATATGTTAGAGGAATTCGTCAGGAAATTCTTCTTAAAGATATGCAAGCCGACAAAGCCGTTAATATTAAGTATGCATCAAAATATGCAGGCTCTAGCAACTACTGGAAAAACTCAATTGGAATGAACAAAGCCCTAAAGCGTTTGAAAGTTTACGACTATAAAAAAGCAAATGAGGACGAGTTCACAAAATGGGTTAACGCAGATCCTGAAAGGGTAAAAAAATATGGAGATGCGCTTAACCTAATTAACGAGGCTGTTACAAGCCGAAAGGAACTTCTTCATGTAACACAGTACATCAACGAATCGCTCTTTGGGGGAACAGAGTTAATTGGCATAGCTAGCTCGGGAACTCAACTTTCCGATCCGCTTAAATCGGGCAAAAAAGAAGATATTGACAAATTGGTGTCGATGCTTAAAACTCGTTCAGTAAGTTTCTATAAAAACTACAACGCGCCTACCGACCAGAAAGTGGCTAAAGCAATGTTCAGAATTTTTGCAGAAAATGTTCCTTTGCAAAATCAACCCGACATCTTTAACACAATTAGAACTAAATACAAAGGAGATTTCGACAAATTTATTGACGAGATGTACAGCAAATCAATTTTTGTTGACTCATCTAAACTATACGCATTCCTTGCTAAACCAACTCTTAAGGCTTTAGAAAAAGACCCTGCTTACATTGCGGCAAAATCAATAAATGCAAAAGCCGAGGAGATTTTTGCAAAAATGGATCCTCTAAATCAGAAATTACAACGTGGACAACGATTATTCATTGCTGGAGTTCTAGAGATGAACCAAGGAAAAGCAATGTATCCTGACGCTAACTTTACAATGCGCCTAACCTATGGCGAAGTGCTAGATTACATTCCAATGGATGCAGTGCACTATGATTACCTAACAACCCTAGACGGTGTTATGGAAAAAGAAGATCCCGATAACTGGGAATTTGTAGTCCCTCAAAAACTAAAAGACTTATACAATGCCAAAGATTACGGTCGTTATGCTGAGAATGGAAAAATGCCATTGGCATTTATTTCCACCAACGACATAACAGGGGGTAACTCTGGAAGTCCCATTATGAATGCCAACGGAGAACTTATTGGATTAGCATTCGATGGTAACTGGGAAGCAATGAGCGGCGACATCGTTTTTGAGAAGAATCTTCAGAGAACTATTAACGTGGATATTCGTTACGTTCTTTTTATAATTGACAAATATGCTGGTGCAACTCGTTTAATTGATGAGATGAAAATTGTGGAATAACAATTATCATTAAAAACATAAAAAGGAGAGCAAATGCTCTCCTTTCTATGTTTACTCAAAAGGCGCTTTTGTCAACACCAATTACACTTTAGTCAAATTTGTATTTTATTTGTTAAAATTACTCAGGTGTTTATGCGTTCGAACTCTTTTTTTTTGTAATTTTTGCTTTAATTCCAATTTGATTTTTTAATTTGGTACCAAAATACGAATTGTAACACGTGGAAAAAAAAGAAGTAATAA
>CAZTVY010000389.1:0-2615 GCA_964617235.1 uncultured Rikenellaceae bacterium
AAACTCCACCAATTTTTTGGCAGGAATCATATCGTGCAACGCATCGTAAAGGGGTTGTAAGTAAGGGTCGAGCTTATCTTTCATATCGCCAGGCAGAAAGCCTAAGCGTTCGCCAGCCTCAACGGCAGGACGGGTTAGAATAATGCGCTTAACCTCCTTATTCCTTAATGCACGAACTGCAAGGGCAATGGCGGTGTATGTTTTACCAGAACCTGCGGGACCAATGGCAAATAGCAAATCGTTATCGCCATAGAGTTCAACCAACTTACGCTGATTTACGGTTCTGGCCTTAATAACCTTTCCGTGATTTCCAAAAACAAGAACATCGGCAGCATCCTCCTCGGCCTGATTAATTGACTCAAGATTATCGGTAAGAAAATCCTGAATGTTGGTTTCTGTTAGGTAGCCATACTTCCTGTGGAAATCAATCATCTTATTGATTTTATCCTCCAACTCATCAATTAAATCATCATCGCCAATGGCCTTTATTTCGTTGCCACGGGCAATAAGCTTGAGTTTTGGGAAATGACGTGCAATTGAATCGTAGCGTGTGTTGTTTACGCCGTAAAGAACTAACGGGTCGATACCTTCAACAAGGATTATTCTTTCACTCACTGTTTTTTTCGTTGTCATCAAACAAAATTATGCACAAAGATAATTCAACAACTGCTATTTAGGCAAACTCAAAAAACTAAATATTAAAAACTTATTGACATTATGGTTGATGGTTGTTCGTTGATGGTTGTTCGTAAAAAGAGTTCTAACTTCTAAAGGAAGACATTTCTTTACGATAAACGATCAACTGTCAACTATCAACAAACCTCTCTTACCTCCTCTTCCTATACTTTTCCCTTTTAAACCACATCCTTCCAACTTTATTATTACTTTTGTGGTAGGTTTTGCGATTATGGAAAAAGGTAACTCAAAAACTCAAATTATCACCCTAACAACCGACTGGAACAGGCACGATTACTATATCGGGATGCTCACTGGCCGTTTGCTTTCCATTTCGCCCAATCTTAACATTGTTGAATTAAGCCATAAGGTTCCTCCGTTCGACCATATTCACGCAGCTTTTGTTCTAAAGCATAGTTTTGAAAACTTTCCTGCTGGAACAATTCATCTGTGCCTAATAAATACCGAAAATACAGAGGGCAAACAACTTCTGCTTTTTGAGTATCGAAATCACTACTTGATTATTCCCGACAATGGAATTTTAGGTTTAATTGCCAAGGATACTCCCAGAAAGGTTTTTTCGTTTCCTTACGAAGATAGTTCTAGCTTTGCATCGCTCGATGCTGCTGCATCGGCAGTTAAAGCGTTAATTAGCGACTCGGAACTTGATGATATTGCAGTTATCACCGAAAATTACAAGCAGAGTATTCCGCTTAGAGCAGCTATTGACGATACAACTATCACTGGAAGTGTTATTTTTATTGATTCTTACCTTAATGCTATAACCAATATATCGCGCGATTTATTCGAACGCGTAGGCAAAGGGCGAAGATTTACAATCTACGTTCAAAGTTTCAATTACAGGATTGATGAGATAGTTAAAACCTACTCCGATGTAGAGGAAGGTGAACTTTTAGCCCTGTTTAACACGCTAAACCTATTGGAGGTTGCTCTAAATAACGGTTTTGCAGCCGAAATGCACGCCTTGCAGGTTGGCTCCAGTATTATGGTAAAATTCCATGACATTTAAAAAACTAGAAATGAATAACGATTTACGCAAGAAAGAAGCCCTTGAAGCATTTGGAAAGTTGTTGGATATTATGGACGAACTCCGCGAGAAATGCCCGTGGGATAAAAGCCAAACAATGGATACCATTCGTCCGCTTACCATTGAAGAAACATACGAACTTTCCGAAGGAATTCTTGAAAACGATTTGGCCTCAATCCAAAAGGAACTTGGTGATATTCTGCTTCATATTGTTTTCTACTCCAAAATTGCCGATGAGCAAAAATCTTTTGATATTGTAGATGTGATTGAAAGTCTGTCGAAGAAATTAATATACAGACATCCTCATATTTACGGCGATGTAAAGGTTAACAACTCCAACGAGGTAATTCAAAACTGGGAACAATTGAAAATCAAGGAAAAGGATGGTAATAAAACCGTTCTATCTGGAGTCCCTTCATCTTTACCCGCTCTAATTAAGGCCAATAGAATTCAGGAAAAGGTTCGTGCGGTTGGATTCGATTGGGAGGAGCCAAATCAGGTTTGGGACAAGGTTGCCGAGGAAATGGAGGAATTAAGAGTTGAAATAAGGAAAGGCAACGCCGAGAAAATGGAGCAGGAATTTGGGGACTTCCTATTCTCCATGGTCAATGTGGCTAGGCTTTTTAATATCGACCCCGAAACTGCGTTGGAGCGTACAAATAGGAAATTTATGAAACGGTTTAACTACCTTGAGTCGAAAACCATTAAGCAAGGCCAATCGCTCAAGGATATGACCCTCGACCAAATGAATGTTATTTGGGAGGAGGCAAAGAAATTCGATAAAGAATAGTTGTTCGTTGTTGGTTGATGGTTGTTTGTAAAGTCTTTCATTTAACGTCTCACGTTTAACATTTTACCGGTTGCTCTACTACATTACCAAAAAAATCTTCTA
>CAZTVY010000390.1:0-2610 GCA_964617235.1 uncultured Rikenellaceae bacterium
TAAATCATTCTTAGTAATAAAAATTTGTATATTTACCAACATTCTTGGGCTTTTATAAATTAAAGTGGACATGAGTTTAATCCGTTATATGCAAATTAACTTTCGTGGTATATTTCGCAGTTTCTATTTTCTGATTGCGCTTTTAGTGGTTTTGGTATTTCTGCCACGCGAGGGTCGTTTTAAGTATGAATTTCAGAAAGGAAAACCTTGGATGCATAAGGATTTGTATGCGCCTTTCGATTTTCCCATTTATAAAACCGAAGCCGAAATATTCTCAGAGAAAACTCATATACTTAAAGAGTTCAAGCCATTTTTTAGGCACGATTCATTGATTCAGGAGTCAGCAAATCAACAGTTCGTCTCTGATTTTAGGAATTTATGGACTAATTATATCAGTGCGAATAGACTTTCCATCCGATATAGCCCTTTACAGCTTAATACAATTTCATCAAAGTTCGAAAATGAGATTCTAAATTCCTTTGATTATGTTTACAGAAAGGGAATTATTGACCAATACGAATCTATTCAAGGTACAAATAAGACGGAGAATGGCCTTTCTATTCTGAAAAACAACATTGCATTTGAAAGTCAATACAATAATGTTTACTCTAAACGTAAAGCTGTTGATTACTTAAATACCAAAATTCAGCGAATTGTATCGTCAGAGTCACCCAATTTTGCTAGTCTATGGAATTCGATAGATATATCAAAGTACGTTCAGCCAAATTTGCTGTATGATGATTTTATTACTCAAAAATTCAAAAATGAATTAATTGCTAACGTTTCTCTAACAAAAGGACTCATTCAATCGGGTGAGAGAATAATTTCCAATAACGAGATGGTTACTTCGGAAGTTTTTCAAGTATTGGAATCTCTCAAGCGTGAGTACGAGTCGCATATTGGAAATAGAAATTGGTTACTTGTGATGCTCGGCAATGCTCTGCTTGTTGGTTCATTATTTATCATACTTTATCTATTCCTGTTGAGTTTTAGAACCGAAATTTTAAAAGAGGATTCAAAAACCCTGTTTATTCTTTCGCTTATTGCCTTTATGGTTATAGTTTCGTCCTATGTTATAAAATCAGGTATAGTTAGTATTTATGTTGTTCCGTTGGTTATAGTTCCAATTTTTATAAGAACATTTTTCGATGCCCGATTGGCACTTTTTATTCATCTTGTTACGATTTTTGTGGTGGGATTTTTTGTTCCAAATAGCTTTGAGTTCGTATTTACAAACTTTTTGGCAGGAGTTGTTTCAATTATTAGCTTAACAAATCTTTATAGGCGAGGTCGGTTGTTTATTACCGTAGCCTTTGTTTATTTAACCTATGTTATACTTTATTTAAGTTTAGTAACCATTGAGGATGGTACACCGCTAGCCGCAAATGGATTTGTTTTGCTATGGTATGCAATTAATTCGCTGTTGTTAATGGCATCGTACCAGTTGGTTTATTTGTTCGAAAAATTGTTTGGATTTTTGTCCGATGCAACCCTGATAGAACTTTCGGACACAAATTTGGATTTGCTCCGCAAGTTAGCCGAAGTGGCTCCTGGTACATTTCAACATTCGCTTCAAGTTGCCAATTTGGCTGAAACAGCAATTCAGAAAATTGGAGGAAACCCCTTGCTGGTGCGTGCTGGCGCTTTGTACCATGATATTGGCAAAACCGTAAATCCATTGTATTACATCGAAAATCAACCTTTCGATTTTAATCCACATAAGAATCTAGATTTTACTGAGAGTGCAAAGTTTATAATTGACCACGTTACCGAGGGTGTCAAAATTGCTCATAAGGCTGGTTTGCCTCAGCCAATAATTGACTTTATTCAAACGCATCACGGAACCACAAAGGTTAAGTATTTTTACAATTTGCATAAGGATAAGTTCGATAATGGTATGGATGATGTTCATAAGTTCACCTATCCTGGTCCACGTCCAAACTCAAAGGAAACATCAATTGTTATGATGGCCGATGCTGTTGAGGCCGCTTCGCGAAGTATGAAAAACATTACTGTACAAAATATCGAAGAGTTAGTTGAATCAATAATTAGCAAGCAACAAGCCGAAGGTCAGTTTAACGATGCAGATATAACATTCAAGGATATTACCACAATTAAGACTGTTTTTAAGAAAAAACTCACGAATATTTATCATGCGAGGATTGAATACCCCGAAAGTAAATAATAGCAAAAAAGGTGGCCAAGTAGCCACCTTTTATTTTAATATTCTAAGGATATTTATCTCATATCGATAACTTCAATTCCTTTATGCTTTTGTGGTTCAAAAGTAAACCTATCGTCCCTTACAGGAAGGTTCGATTTAAAGGTTTTTACCTTGATGATATAGTTGTTCCCATCCTTGCCCTGATAACGTATTAAAACTGGCTCTAAAGTGTTTCTGTCGAACTGTAGTTTTACTGCAGAGTAAGGTAGGCTTAAATCCTTAGGGAAAAAGTCTAATTCATAAATGGTTCTATTCTTATCCTTATGTTCACCAATGAATTTTGATTTAAAATTTTTATCATAATCCTTAAATAACTTTGATGGGTCATCCAGAAAGCCACCATCGTTAGTTGTTTGCTTTGAAATAGTGACCTCGTTAGCTTCTTT
>CAZTVY010000391.1:0-2608 GCA_964617235.1 uncultured Rikenellaceae bacterium
TCACCATTTATTCATTTCGACAACCAAACGCTTTACTTCTCCTCCAACGGCCATTTAGGAATGGGAAGCATGGATATCTATGTTTCAAGACTTGATTCCGCAGGAAAATGGACTAAACCGTTAAACTTTGGTTATCCAATAAATACCTACAAAAGCGAGGAAGGATTAATTGTAAACGCCAAAGGTTCTGTTGCATACTACTCCACCGATATTATTCAAGAACGCGGACGCGATATTTTCACATTCACACTTTATCCGGAAATTAAACCTATTCCAACATCTTACCTTACAGGAATTGTAAAGGATAGCAAAACATTAGAACCCTTGGAAGCGCAAGTAACATTGGTAGATTTATCTTCGAAAAAGGAGATAATGAACACATACACTCCAAAGGATGGAAAGTTCCTTGTTTGCTTGCCTACCGATAAATCTTACGGATTGTTTGCATCGGCACCAAACTATCTATTCCACTCGGAGCATTTCGACTTAAAAGGAATTTTTTCCTTCGATAAACCATACTACTTGGAGATTCTTCTTAATCCAATTGTTAAGGATGAGATTCTTGTTTTGCGAAATATTTTCTTCGCTCTTGACTCATACGAACTAAAGCCAGAATCGACCATTGAGTTGGATAAGTTAGTGGCAATTCTAAAACAAAATCCAAACATTAAAATTGAGGTTGCTGGATATACCGACGACCAAGGAAGTGATGAGTACAACCAAAAACTCTCCGAAAATAGGGCTAAATCGGTGGCAGAATACCTTATTGCAAACAAAGTTGAAGCAAGCAGAGTTAAGTGGACTGGATATGGCGAAACAAAACCTGTTGCAAACAACGATACCCCTGAAGGAAGAGCCCAAAACAGAAGAACGGAAGTTAAAATTCTTTAGAAAAGCAGGATTAGTTAAAAATTGTAAAGATTGGGGTTATTCGTCATTTCAAGAATACGAAAAAATAAGTCCAAATAATCTAGTTAATCTCTCATTAGCAGAAGAATTAGGGCTTTGGCAATGGCAATAAATAAAGAATGATACCCTCGCTTAGAGCGAGGGCATCCAAAAAAAAAAGTCAGAACTGTTGTATTATAACGAATTAGGGCTTATTTTCGCAAGTCAATATCATTTGATATAAATTATTGAATTTTAACAACTTAAAAAGCGTAAATCCTAATAAAAGAATGAGAAAATGGCGCATTGAGGATTCGGCCGAGATGTATAACATCAACGGCTGGGGAGTAAAGTACTTCTCCATTAATAAAGATGGAAATGTAGTGGTTACTCCAAAAAACAACGGTGTTGAAATTGACCTCCGTGAACTTGTTGATGAATTACAAATTCGCGATGTATCCGCGCCAATGCTAATAAGGTTTACGGATATTCTCGATAACAGAATAGAGGATATGTCGCGTTCCTTCAAAATTGCTGCAGAGGAGTACGGTTACCAAGGCCAAAACTTCATCATTTATCCAATTAAGGTAAACCAGATGCGCCCTGTGGTTGAGGAGATTATTAACCACGGAAAAAAATTCAATATTGGCCTTGAAGCAGGTTCTAAACCAGAACTACATGCTGTTATTGCCAGCAATCCCGATAACGATTCGTTGATTATTTGCAATGGCTATAAGGACGAGGATTACATTGAATTAGCACTACTTGCCCAGAAAATGGGTAAAAAAATATACATTGTTGTAGAAAAACTGAATGAGCTCAAACTTATTGCAAAAGTATCGCAACGATTGAAAATTAAGCCAAACCTTGGTATCCGCATTAAACTGGCTAGTTCTGGTAGCGGAAAATGGGAAGATTCTGGCGGCGACGTTAGTAAATTCGGCTTAACATCCAGCGAACTTTTACAGGCACTCGATTACTTAGAAAACAACGAACTAAAGGAATCTCTGAAACTTGTTCACTTCCATATTGGTAGTCAGGTAACAAAAATCCGCCGTATTAAAATAGCTCTTCGCGAAGCATCGCAATTTTATGTTCAACTTTACCAAATGGGCTTTAAAATTGAGTTTGTTGATATTGGTGGTGGACTTGGCGTTGATTACGATGGAACACGCTCATCGAGTAGCGAGAGTAGCATTAATTACAGTTTACAGGAATACGTAAACGACTCTGTTTCTACAATGGTTGATGCGAGTGACAAGAACGATATTCCACATCCAAACATTATTACTGAGTCTGGACGTTCGTTAACTGCACACCACTCTGTGCTTATTTTTGAGGTTTTGGAGACCTCATCGTTACCCACTTGGGCTGAGGATGATGATATTACCGAAAACGACCACGAACTGGTACAGGAACTTTACGAGCTTTGGGATAAACTAAATCAACCCCGAATGCTTGAAAGTTGGCATGATGCGCAACAAATTCGTGAAGAAGCGCTAGACCTTTTCAGCCTTGGACTACTCGATTTAAAAACACGCGCGCAGATTGAGCGATTATTCTGGTCTATTGCCAAAGATATCCATCAAATTACTACTGCGGTTAAGCACGTTCCTGATGAGTTCAGGGTATTACCAAAACTCCTTGCTGATAAGTATTTCTGTAACTTCTCGCTATTCCAATCGTTGCCAGATACTTGGGCTATCGACCAGATATTCCC
>CAZTVY010000392.1:0-2595 GCA_964617235.1 uncultured Rikenellaceae bacterium
CCTGTTTAAAGCATCAATAATTTTTTTGCTTGCATTGCAGAAGTAACGGTTCTGCTTTATTCCTAAAACCCAGCGTATCCCATTAATCGAATTGGTTAGGAAAACTTCATCGCAGTCCTGTAGCGCTTTTGTTCCAAAAGCAACCTGATTGTTGATTTCGTATCCCAATGTTGGGGCAATTTTACACACAACCTCGCGCATTATTCCCGGAATACAACCTTCGGCCAACGATGGGGTGTAAATGGTGTTGCCTTTCACAATAAATATATTGGACGATATTGTTTCTGCAACTCTATCCTCATTGTTCAGAATTATGCAATCGTCCAGTTCGCTGGTTTTTCTGTATAACCCAGCCTTAACAAAAAGTAAGGCGTTACAACTTTTAATTGACGAGAGTTTGTTTATTGGTTTTTTTATATCAGTATATATATCAAGCAGATACCCTTGTTTGTTGAGTTCGTAAAAGGTTGTGTTTAATTCTTGGGTTTGAATAAGAACTCCTGCGGTATTACTGGTTGGTGTGTAAAATCCCTCGCTATTTCGGAATACTGTTATTCTAACGCGAGCATTTCCAAAGAATCGATTCTTATTCAGCAAGCGGGTTATTGTTTCCGCTAAAAAATCTTCATTCAAGTATAGTGGAATGTCTATCTCCAGAACCTTTAAGCCCTTTATCAATCGAGCAAAATGGAGTGGAAGATGTTTGGCCTCGGTGCCGTATGCTAGGATTGTTTCAAAAACTCCATCGCCATACAGAAACGACCTATTGCTTGAGAGCAACGTTGGGTTGTTCCCATCCAAAATATTACCGTCAAGCCAAATGAAGTTTCTTGTAGGCATTAAATTAACCCTTTTTGAACGGCTAAATTTACTGCTTTTTCGAATAATATTGGTTGAATAAGTGGATAGGTTAAATTCTCGGGTAAATTTTTGAAAAAACTTATTTCAGCAATTTCGCTATCAGGAAGAGGCCCTAGTGTAATTTCTTGTGCAATAAAAACTCTTCCAGAACTTTTTGCAACATCTGTTTCAACTGAATAATCCAACAGTGCTGTAAGTTTGAATTCTATTGCTCCTGTCTCCTCAAATAGTTCTCGTTTGGCAGCATCATTTACCGATTCGTTTGGTTCTATATGCCCTCCGGGCAATTCCCATGTGGTTCGTTGTTTATTTCTAACAAATATCCAACTTTCTTCTGTCGATGCAAGAATTACAACGTATTGATGCTTGTGATTCTCGGATATATCAGTTGTGTTTACTTGTATGGTCATCACTTTCTATATCAACTTCAAACTACTCAAGAAATGTAATATTAATTTTGGATTAATCAGTAGTGGGTATATAAACCCAAATACAGCTCCAATAAAGTGTGCATCGTGGTTGATGTTATCGCTCTCCTTCTTGCTCATATAGTGCGAGTATGCTAAATACGCCACTGCAAAAACAATTCCTGGTATTGGAATTATTGCCATTAAGTAGAGTTTTTCCAATGGGTCGAAGAAAACACAGAAGAACACAAATCCAGATACCGCGCCCGATGCCCCCACACTTTGGTAGTAGTAGTTATCCTTATGTTTTTTTAGCGTGGTAAGTGTAGCAATTACAACTCCGCCAAAGTAAAGCGTAAAGAAATGAAGAATTGGATAATCGATATAGCCGCTTGCCTGTAATTGTTTAAGCCAGTGTTCAACGGCCATTCCAAAAGAGTAAAGCACAAACATATTGATGAAAAGATGCAAAAAGCCTGCGTGAACAAAGGCATGGGTAATAAGCCTATACCACTCCTTGTTTTTGAAAACACGGTATGGACTTAAAAGCAGCCGTTGCATAAGATTATTCTCGCCAAAGGCATATAGCGAAATGGCAACAGTGACAACTATAATAATTAGGGTCATACTTAGTGCAATATTTTGAAAACTAATTCTCGGAGCAGTTCGCCGTGGTCGGTGGAGTTGTTGTTAACTCCCTTCGAGCGCATATCGTAATCGCGGAGTAGCGCAAAAATATCGATACACTTTTTGGGGTCGTACTTTTTTGCAGCGGTTTCGTACTCCGCAGTAAAGAATGGGTTTACACCCAATTCGCGGGCAATATTCTCTCGGCTTTTATCCTTAAGAAAATGTAGACGAAATATTTTAAGAAAGTACTGATGAATGGCTGATATTGTTAGAACAAATGGGTTTGCCGAGCCGTTATGCGCAAAGTAATCCACAATCCTATTGGCTTTTAGCACATTTTTTTCGCCCAGCGCTTTAGTTAGTTCAAATCGGTTGAAATCCTTGCTAATGCCAATGTTTTGCTCTATGTTTTGACTTGTAATCTGTTTGTTATCCGGAGGCAACGTGATTATTAGTTTCTCCAGCTCGTGCGAAATTTTGCTTAAATCGTTACCCAAGTACTCATTAAGTAGATTTGCTGCAACCAAGTCAATCTTGATATTCTTTTGCTTGAGGTAATTAATAATCCAATCTGGAATTTGGTAATCGTAAAGTTTTTTTGATTCAAAGAAAACACCCTTTTGCTTTGCAAGGTTGGTTACCTTGGTTAGCCTATCGGACTTACCCTTTCCGTCCGATTTGGGTTTGTGGCAAATTA
>CAZTVY010000393.1:0-2580 GCA_964617235.1 uncultured Rikenellaceae bacterium
CAGGCTTTGGCCTGGATTTTTTATTTAGTATCGTTTACTTATAGCCTCTAACTAAAAAATCCAGGCTTTGGCCTGGATTTTTTATTTAGTATCGTTTACTTATAGCCTCTAACTTCAGTCTTCTTCATTCTGATTTTTGATTTGTATGTTTTTCCCAACCATATACTTATCTTTGTAGCCAAAATTTGAATAGCTAAATGGATACTAAAAGCATTGTGTATAGCAGAAATGTTGTGGAGTTTGCCACTGTAGCCAAGGAGTTTTGCACATTCCTAGAGACCTGTGAGTACCATAAAACAAAAGTTTTTGTGGCTACAACCAGTAAGCTGTTGCCCTTGCTCTATTACAAGGCCACTTTGCTTCCAAAAACCGAGCCTGTTTACGACGAGGGGAATGAGCAATTTGTTACTGAGTTGGATTATAGGTTGATAGAGTCTAAAATTGAAGATTTATTGGGTCAGCATAACGACTTTTTGGAGATATACGATAAGCGAGCCGATGCAAATGACGGACATTTCACAGTTAGTATTGCAGAGTATTTAGCCGATATTTATCAGGATTTAAAAAACTTCACCATGCGCTATCATGTTGGAAACACCGATGTGATGAACGATGCGCTTTGGGAATGTACCGAGAATTTTGGGGAGTTTTGGGGAATCAGACTGGTCAATCTTATCCGAGCATTTCATATTCTTGAGTTCAGTAATATCGATTTAGAAAATATTGTTCGCAATAATGATGAAAATTCCCGTAAGAGCGCTTCCGACTGGTTTACTAAAGATGATAACGATTTAGACTAGTTGAATGTTTGCCCCGAATATAGATAATGATGAGATTGTGAAATTGCCCCGCCTGAGTTTTGAGGGCGAGGCGTTTGTTATTTCTACTGAGGATGAACTAAGGGAGAAAATCAAACTCTTTTCAACAAGCAGCATTCTTGGTTTCGATACAGAATCCAAACCTTCTTTCAAAAAAGGTCGAAATAATGGAATTGCCTTGGTGCAGCTTTCCGACGAAAAAACCGCATTAATCATAAGGGTTAAGGATGTTGGACTGCCCAATGAGTTAGTGGCTATCCTTGAGAATGAAAAAATAGTTAAAGTAGGTGCGGCAATTCGCGATGATTTAAAAGGGTTAAAGAGCATCCGAAATTTTAATCCTAAAGGATTTGTTGACTTGCAACAAATAGCAGTTAACTACAATATTGAGGGTCAGAGTGTAAGGAAGTTGGCCGCAATTGTGCTTGGTGTTAGGGTTTCCAAGAGCCAGCAGTTAAGCAACTGGGAGGCGGAGAGTCTTTCCTTTGCACAAATTGATTATGCTGCAACCGATGCATGGGTTTGCAGAGAAATTTACCAGAAATTAAATGCAGTCAATCCAATAAAACTTTCAAAATGAGTATTCCAAAAGTAATTCTTAAGCCAGGAAAAGAGCAGTCGTTACAGCGTTTTCATCCTTGGGTATTTTCTGGTGCAATTAAACGGATTGAGGGCTCCCCTGAGGAAGGCGAGGTGGTTGAGGTTTATAGTGCCGATTTGCAGTATTTGGGCATAGGTCATTACCATTTAGGCTCAATAAGTGTTCGAATTTTGAGTTTTAAAAAGGTTGATATAGATGCTGCATTTTGGAGAAGCAAACTTCAGGATGCCTTGAATCATAGAAAATCATTGGGTTTATATCCAAATGCCGATACTAATACCTTTAGGTTGACACACGGTGAGGGCGATAATCTGCCTGGGCTAATTATCGATATTTATGGCGATACTGCAGTAATGCAGTGCCACTCCGTTGGGATGTATTTGAGCCGTCACCTAATTGCAGAGCAATTAATTGATGTTTTTGGTGGTTACATAAAATCCGTTTACGATAAGAGTAGCGGAACTTTGCCGATGCGCGAGAGGTACAATCCAGTTGATGAGTTTGTTGCAGGAAAAGGCAACCTGTCAGGAGTTTACAATGAGTACGGGAATAAATTCTGGATATCGTGGGATGAGGGTCAAAAAACGGGTTTCTTTATTGACCAAAGGGAGAACCGACGATTGGTGCAGGAATACTCCCAAGGGCTGAAAGTTTTAAATACCTTTGGATATACAGGCGGATTCTCGGTTTTTGCTCTGAAAGGAGGTGCAAGCGAGGTTGTTACTGTTGATAGTTCCGAGAAGGCTATTGCCCTTTCGAATCAAAACGTGGCCGCAAATTTTGATGACACATCCAAGCACCGTTCATATGCCGTTGATGCATTTGAGTATTTGCGCACTACCGATGAAATGTTCGATTTAATTATATTGGACCCACCTGCATTTGCAAAGCATCATGATGCTTTACGTAATGCCCTGCAGGCTTACAAAAGGCTTAACCTTGCCGCTATTCGTAAGTTAAACCCAGGTGGAATTCTTTTCACCTTTTCCTGCTCGCAGGTGGTTAGTAAGGTTGATTTCCGCAATGCGGTTTTCTCTGCCTGTGCTATTTCGGGCCGAGAGTCGGCAATACTACATCAGTTAACACAACCTGCCGACCACCCAATTAACATTTATCACCCAGAGGGTGAATATTTGAAAGGATTGGTGTTAAGAGTAAAAT
>CAZTVY010000394.1:0-2562 GCA_964617235.1 uncultured Rikenellaceae bacterium
AGAAAATCGGAAAAGGGTTAATGGGTTTTAAAGTTAGTTTATTTTTAAACACACTTTTTAAAACCGCTGACAAACAAATGTATAAATTATCTATTGTTATCCAATTTAAGATTTAATGATTTTTTTATCCTGTCAAAACAACAAAATGAAAGCAGCCTTAACAGTCAAAATATATTTTCAAGTTAGTTTTGTTTTCCGTTTTTCCAAATGATTTTCAGTCGAAATAAATATACCCCGAGTTAAAACTCGGGGCTATGGGGGTTTTGACCAACTGGAGCAATCTTATTTACATTCTGCATTAAGAAAATGTCACTCAACCACAATCTCATCGGCAAAAAGCCACGATGGTGAGCCTGCGGCTGGGTGCCAATCGGGACAGTTACCTATGCTGTGAGCAACCATCTTAATGTAACGACAAGTTACGCCGTTTACATCGGCTGAGAAATCGTGGCGGAACATTCCCTCGTTTTCGGGCTTCACCTGCGAATCAATTGTTGCAATAACATTATAGCTGTTTCCATCTGTAGAGGCCAGAAATTCAACCTGCCTTGGTACAAATATCCACGATGGGTTGGATTGAAAGAATCCAACTGAGACTGAATTTACAGCTTGGACTTCTCCCAAATCTAACACAGCAGTCATATCGCTACCCTGAACTGCCTGCCAAATACCATCGTTGTAGGAGCCTGTTCCTTTGCGGCCATCAGCCAAGGCCTGTAGGCCTCCACCCATGTACTTTTGTGCAGGAGTAAATCCTAACGCTATACTTTTTCCTGTCGATTTCGACAGCACAAGCTCCCTGCTAAAAACTTCGCCTACTCTACTATCGCCAATAAAAGCTGCGGCATTAATGGATGTTGATTTTGTAACAGAAAATGGCTTGGTATATTTGGTGGATTTTGTTGTGGGCTCAGTTCCGTCGGTGGTATAGTAAATTTCCAGATTTTCCTGTCCTCGCTCAATGCTTACTGTGATTGATTTAAAATCCTCGGATAACTGGCTGTTTATTGTTACTGCACTTTGCTCAAAGCCATAGTTCACGCCCAAACTAGTTAATCGGCTATAATGAGTGCGTACGCGCTTTAGGAATTGCTCGTAGTTGCGCTCTACAGGGCTTGTCCAAAGCACCTCGCTAATAGCCAAAATACGTGGGAATAACTTGGAGTCAACGGTTTCCTGTGGTGCACGTTCGCTCCACATATTACACTCGCCGCCAATAATCAACTCCTGCTGCTCTGCTGCAACACCATCCGGAATTGGATTAAACGAGTAAACCTTTTGTAAATTGGTAACTTCTACCGGATAATCGAAGTAACAATGGCTAGTAGGCGATACAATTACTGGCGCACCAACGGCTACAGATGCTTCGGCTCTATCAATTCCTCGCCAAGCCTGCACAGTGGCATTGTGAGGGCGACCACCATCCAGAATCTCATCCCAACCAATAATTTTTCTATCCTTTGTTTCCAAAAACTCGGCTATTCGGCTTATAAAATATCGTTGTAACTGCTCATAATCGTGCAGTTTTTGCTTTTTAAGTTGATGCTGACATTTTGGGCAATTCTCCCAACGGTACTTTGGGGCCTCATCGCCACCAATATGGATATACGGGAAAGGAAACAGGTCAACAACCTCGGTTAATACATCCTGCAAAAACATATAGGTTGAATCGTTTCCTGCGCAGTAAATATCCTTGAACACACCCCAACTAGTTTCAACCTTTAATGGTTTACCCGTGCACGAAAATTGAGGATAGGCTGCAAGTGCAGCAACAGAATGCCCGGGCATCTCAATTTCAGGAACAACATTAACATAGCGTTCTGCTGCATAGGCTACCACCTCGCGAATATCGTCCTGGGTGTAATAACCTCCATAGTTTGTACCATCGGCTAACTGTCGCCAAGCACCAATCTCAGTTAACTTTGGATACTTTTTAATCTCAATTCGCCAGCCTTGGTCTTCGGTTAGGTGCCAATGTAGGATATTCATTTTGTGGTAAGCCAGCAAATCGATATAGCGCTTCACAAAATCCTTGGTCATAAAATGACGGCAGCAATCAAGGTTCAGACCACGCCACGCAAACTTGGGTTTATCAACTATCAGCACATTTGGGATTGATATTTTGCTGTACTTTGAATCGGCATTTTCAAAATCGGCTGGCATTAACTGACGTAAAGTTTGAATAGCATAGAAATACCCCGAACCAGAGTTTGCTCGAATTGTTATACCATCATTATTCACTGTTAGCATATAACCCTCTGCACCTAACGAATCGGCGCAATCAACCTGAGTAAAATAAACTGTACCATCCTTTTTATCGGCACGCTCTGCTTCAATCAGCACTAAATCAATTCCTTTGGGTTTAAGTAATTCCTGAAAGTACCCGGCAACTTTAATGGCTGCGCTATCGGACTTATCAACAATAATTTTTGTAGATTTACTTAGTTTGAAAGTTCCCTGCTCCTGAATCATTTGAATGGGCGCTGGAATAATATTTATCTCTTGCTGCTTGCAGGATAAAAGTGCTATGCCAAGCAAAATTGGAATGATTATATGTTTCAT
>CAZTVY010000395.1:0-2548 GCA_964617235.1 uncultured Rikenellaceae bacterium
AAAGTTCAGATATAAGTTACTTATTGTAAAGGTTAACGACACAATAGTAACAAAAGAAGAGTACCCTAGAGTTTCTGTTTGTGCTGGCGATAATGTTCAGGTTATTCATCTTATGACAGGAGGTTGATATGGATTTTAACCCGCAAAACGGATGGAAATGGATTGTTGTTAGGCTGAAGAATAAATTCTTCATCACTGGAGTAATCTTTTTTCTGTGGATGCTAATTTTTGATAATAGCAATTGGATTTCGATGATTAGTACCCGCCGAAAAATCAACAAGATGGAGGAAGAAAAAGAGTACTACCAGAGTAAAATTAACGACGATAAGCGTAAAATAAAAGAACTCCGAACCAATAACGAAAACCTCGAAAAATTTGCCCGAGAGCAATACCTTATGAAGAAACCCAACGAGGAGATTTTCATTATTGATGAAAACGACCTATAACCATTCTTTTCTTTAATCTCCAATGTCAATAATAAAAGCAACTGTCCTTTCTATTCTACTTGTTTTTAGTCTATCATTTTCATTCTCGCAAACAATTACAGGTGTTGTTTTTGACGAAAAGAATGAGCCGATTATTGGTGCTTCTGCCTATTTTGATGGAACTACTATAGGAACAACAACTGACATTAATGGTAAGTTCTCCCTTTCGCTTACAAATAGAACTAACACAACCCTAGTCATAAGAAGCCTAGGGTATGAAACTTACCAATTACAAGATTTTTACGATATCCCAAATATCAAAATACAATTAATACCAAAGCCTTATCAAATAAAAGAAGTTGTTATAAAAAAGGATAGATTTTCCAGAAAACAAAAAATGAAAATTTTTAGGGAGGAGTTTCTGGGCAATACTAAGGCGGGCAGATCCTGTATCATTCAAAACGAAAATGACATTTCACTATTTTACAACGAAAGCAACAATACTCTTTACGCTACCTCAGAGAAACCGCTTATTGTTGTAAACAAACATCTTGGCTACACAATAACAACAAATCTAGTTGAATTCAACATTACTTTTAACCAAACTAGCATTAAACGCGAACATATTAAAAATAGCCTATTTTTAGTTACAACACTCTACGAAGATAAAAGTAATAGCAATCCAAAATTTAATAAACGAAGGAATAAGTCGTATTTAGGTTCTCCTCTTCACTTTATTAGAAACCTTTCGGCGAACAAATGGGGGAAAGAAGAATTCTTACTTTATAATGGTAGTTATCCGGCCATTCCCAGTCAGTTTTTTACTGTAACAGACTCTCTCGATTTAAAAAAGGTAACTATCGCAAAAAACATTGACGTTGCACTTTCAGCAAATGGTTCTGATATTAAAATTCCTTTTATTTCTACATTCAACCTTCTATACAAAAATAGAAAACAGTCCAAAGTAGTTTTTAGAACTAATGCCTTTTTTATTGATAAATATGGCGTCAATACTAGTCCTGATTTGATTCAATTTGGCGGAGAAATGGGAAAAAAACGATTGGGCGATCTCTTGCCATTTGATTATTCTATAGACATTTAATATCTTTCACAATTCCATTTTGATGTTTTAACCAACTGTTTTTAAATTAAGAATTATGGATTGTACTATTAGCCCCTTTGGAAAAATTGATAACGAAAAAGTTTTTCTATATACATTTATAACAGAGGACGGACTTGAGGTTTCCATTACCAACTACGGAGCAACAATAACTGCAATTAACCTAAACTGCGACGACGATATCTGTATCAATCTAGTTTACGGTTTCGACAACTTAAAACATTACCCCTCATGTAAAATCTATCCCGGAGTAATTGTTGGAAGATATGCAAACAGAATTGCTGGAGGTGAATTCAAAATTGGAAATAAATCATTCAACCTCTCAAAGAACGAAGGTAGCAATCAGCTACATGGCGGCATAGTAGGTTTCGATAAAAAAGTTTGGGAACCACAACTTTTCGAACAGGTTAACGGAGTTTGCACCTTAAAATTCTACCTGCGCAGTAATAGTGGTGATGAGGGTTTCCCGGGAAATTTAGATGTTTGGGTAACCTACCAAATTACCGACGATAATCAAATTAGCATCAACTACTCTGCCAAAACCGATGCCCCAACACATGTAAACCTTACATCGCACAGCTACTTCAACTTAGGCGGATTCCATACCGATGTGCTTGACCATGTTTTAACAATCAACGCAAACAAATACTTGCCCGTAAACGACGAGTTAATCCCAACTGGAGAACTCCGCGAACTTGCCGGAACACCTTTCGATTTCCGAAAACCAAAGGCTATTGGTGCCGATATCGACTTGATAGATGGGCTTTACGATCATTGCTTTGTCCTGAAAAATCCAAATCTTAAAGAACCCTCAGTAATACTTAAAAATCCCAAATCCGACATTGGCTTGAGAATTTACACAACTCAACCAGGTATACAGCTCTATACACCACTAAAGCACCCTCAACCCAACGAAAGCAATATCAAAATCCCCACAAGCGGAAACTGGGCTGTTTGTTTAGAACCTCAACACTTCCCCAATACACCAAACAACTCTAACTTC
>CAZTVY010000396.1:0-2548 GCA_964617235.1 uncultured Rikenellaceae bacterium
TGCCGTGTTTTCTCCCTCTACAGCAGTTGCATCGGCCGATGCAACTTGAACACGTTGGTCGCGGAGTGCGTTTGCCTCACCAATTGAACCGTCGCGGTTCTTTTCTGCTACGCTCTTTTTAGCGTCGTTAATAGCTTTGGCGGCGGCCTCTTTACCCAACGCAACAATGTAGCCCGATTCGTCGTTAATGTCAGTTACGTTTACGTTGATTAGTTTCAAACCAATCTTCTTTAACTCAGCCTCTACGTTCGACGAAACAGCGGCAAGGAATTTGTCGCGGTTGCTATTGATTTCTTCAATATCCATGGTTGCTACAACCAAGCGGAGTTGACCAAAAATGATATCCTTAGCAAGGTTGCTGATATCCTCCTGGCTTAAACCTAGCAAACGTTCAGCGGCATTATCCATTACTCCTGGTTCAGTGGAAATACCTACGGTGAAACGAGAAGGTACGTCAACTCGGATATTTTGCTGGCTGAGCGCATTGGTAAGGTTAATTTCAATGGAAATAGGGGTTAGATTTAGGAAAGAGTAGTCCTGAATAACTGGCCAAATAAAAGCAGCACCACCATGGATACATTTAGCAGAGCGGGCTTCGTCACTTTTACCTCGACCAACTTTACCGTAAACAACAAGTACCCTATCGGAAGGGCAACGTTTGTAACGCTTAAATAGCGATACGATTAGGATAAATACGAATATTACCCCAATTACAATTGCAAAAACAATAAATTGACTCATATTGAATTTTTTAAGGTTTATGTTTGTTTGTTGTCACTCTGAGCTTGTCTCAGAGTCGAACCACTCAATTGATAAATCTTTGAAATCTGAATTGAGCGATTTAATTAAATTGATTTTCCATTCTCTATGCCAGTTCTTCAACTGTTTCTCACGAGAAATAGCATCCTTTATATTCTGAAATTCTTCATAGTAAACAAGTTCTTTACAGTTATATTTTTTTGTAAATCCTTCAATGATGCCTGTTTTGTGTTCAAAAACTCTCCGTTCAAGGTTGTTGGTTACACCTACATAAAAACATTTTTGTTTTTATTAGACATTATATAAACCCAGCCAGAATTCATTTACAAAAAGAAAATAAAAATAGTTTGTGATGCTGAAACAAGTTCAGCATCACATAATCTATACTTTCTTAACCAGTACTAAATCATCATTAATTACGGCGGTAACCTGTATAACTGCGCCAGTTGGAATATCCTCGGCTTCATCGGTCATTGCATCGATAGTTCTGAAACCTTGATGCTGGAATTGAATTTTCCCTGCAGCTTTGCGATTGGCAGGAATAACTAGGTAGACCGTTCCGGTTTTCCCAACGGCAGAGGCCATAACCACATTACCTGACTCAACCAATTTTCCCATAAAGTAAAAAATTGTTGCCATTATAACCATCATCAGTAGGCCACAAATGAACGAGATTGCTATGGTTAGTGGTGTTGATAGTCCTGAGTCGATACACGCAATTCCTACCCATCCGAAGATGGTAAAGAACCCAATAAAGTTTTTTAGGCTGATTAGTTGAAACCCGATTCCTGCATCGCCATCTACACTTGCATCGGCATCGCCTGTGGCATCCATATGGCCATCGGAATCAGCCCCAACAAAGGTCATCACAATTTGAATAAGGAAAATTACCGAAGCAGGGATGGCAATCATCCAGTAAACTTTTGATAGGGTGGATAAACCTTCCCACCACGAATTAATGCTAAGTATTTCCATCGATTTAAAGATTATTTATGTGAAGGTATGAAATTTTTGGGCATTCAGTTTATTTTCCTAAAAAGTATTTATTAAAAAAACTTAAATTGGACTGGTTTGTTACTTTTTAAAATTTCAGCAAATGGATGAGCATCAAATTAAAGATAATAGGGAAGCGTTGAATCGTGCTTTTATTATTGGCATTGTTATTAATCTTGTATATGTTGTAGTTGAGATTGCCGCTGGTATATACTACAATTCTCTTTCATTGATTTCTGATGCTGGCCATAATTTAAGCGATGTTGCTGCGCTTGGCTTGGCTATGCTGGCGTTTGGGTTAGCCAAAAGGAAGGCCAACAATAAGTTTACCTATGGATACAAAAAATCGACCATACTGGTTTCGCTTATAAATTCGGTTATTCTGTTTGTTGCCATTGGCGGGATACTATGGGAGAGTATCCATAGGGTTTTTAATCCAGTTGTGGTTGATGGACAGGCAATATCCGTTGTTGCTGGAGTAGGTATTATTGTAAACACGGTTTCGGCACTACTTTTCTTTAGGAACAAGGAGCACGATTTGAATGTTAAAGGTGCCTACCTGCACCTTATGGCCGATGCTGCAGTTTCGTTGGGCGTTGTAATATCTGGATTGTTTATTGCTTTTTGGGGAATTTACTGGCTCGATTTGGTTATGAGCCTTGTAATTGTTGCAGTGATATTTTATTCTACATGGAATTTATTTAAGGAAAGTCTTTCGCTTACTATGGATGGTGTTCCCAACGGGATAAATCTTTCCAACGTATCGTCATTATTTTTGAGTGTTGATGGGGTAAAG
>CAZTVY010000397.1:0-2539 GCA_964617235.1 uncultured Rikenellaceae bacterium
GATGGAACACAGGCCGAATTCGAAGAGTTCTGTAACGCACAATTCGTTGTAGAAGAAGCCGCTCTCGACCAACTTTTCAGTAAACTTTCGTATGGTTACGAAATGCTTAACGGTTATTTTATCCTACTAAGCAAAGAGCTAATGCGTCCTCTTCACTTAAATTGGGGTCCAGTTACTCCTATCGATGAGCTTTTTGGTTCGTACAATGCAGCAGCACACCTTTCGGAAGATTTGTACACCAACAAAATTGCATTTATTACAGCGCTTAACTTCCCTAATTACACCTTGAAGGAGAAGAGCGAACTAGGCGAAAAATGGAGCCGCAAGGAATGGGCTTACGCACGTATGGGCGATATGTTTACCAGCAGAGTTCCTGCAAACCTAATCCAAAATTTCTCCACAGTTAACACAAATTCCGATACATATATTAGCGAGTACAATATCTACCTTGGTTACTTGCTTAACGATAATAACGAAAAACTTTTCCCTGAGGACTTAAAACTTATCACTCACTGGGGTTTACGCGATGAGTTAAAATCGCAGTATGCCGATAAAGAAAGTGGACTAGTTCGTCAGGAGATGATTTACCAAGTAATGAAGCGTATTATCGACCAAACCATTCCTAAGGATGTTATCAACAGCAACAAGTACAGCTGGAATCCTTACAAAAACACTCTCGTACAGGATGGTAAGGAGATTACCTTTGAATCGGAGCCAAACACACGCTATCAGCACGTTTTAAACCAATTCAAAGCGCTAACTGCTATCGACGCTTACACTCCAAGTATGCCAACATATATCCAACGTAAATTTGAAGGTGAATTCGAATTACCTGTAGATGAGGTTGAGCAACTTTTCACAGAGCTTGTATCATCAAAAGAGGTTAGAGACCTAGGTAAACTAATTAGCCAACGATTAGGTCGCGATTTGCGCCCATTCGATATTTGGTACGATGGATTTAAAGCACGCAGCGGAATTCCTGCCGAAAAACTTGAAGCAATTACCAATAAACGCTTCGCAAGCGCCGAGGCTTTTGAGAAAGAACTTCCAAACATCCTAACATCGTTGGGTTGGAGTAAGGAAAAGGCCAAATTTATTGGCGATAGAGTTAAGGTAGAATCATCGAGAGGTGCAGGTCACGCTTGGGGTGGCGAAATGCGTAAGGATAACGCATTGCTTCGTACTAGAGTTCCAGCAAACGGGATGAACTACAAAGGATTCAACATTGCAATGCACGAGTTTGGCCATAACGTAGAACAAACAATCACTTTACATGATGTGGATAGCTACATTATGCACGGTGTTCCAAACACTGCCTTCACTGAAGCGTTGGCTTTTGTATTCCAAAAACGCGACTTGAGTGTTCTTGGATTCAAGGAAACCAACCCCGATAAGGAAGCATTAGAAACTCTCGATAACCTTTGGTCGTGCTACGAAATTATGGGCGTTTCATTGGTTGATATCAACCTTTGGAAATGGTTATACAACAACCCAAATGCCACTGCAGAGCAAGTAAAAGAGGCTACTCTTACAATTGCAAAGGATATTTGGAATAAGTACTATGCCGATGTATTTGGCTCGAAGGATGAACCAATCCTAGCCATTTACTCACATATGATTGATAACCCTCTTTACCTATCGGCATACCCAATAGGTCACCTAATCGATTTCCAACTGGAGAAACAATTCGTTGGAAAATCGTTTGCCAACGAGGTTGATAGAATTTTTGCACAAGGACGTCTTGTTCCACAATTGTGGTTAAAGAACGGCGTTGGCGAACCTCTATCGGTTAAGCCAATACTTGAGGCATCGGGCAAATCAATCGAAACATTGTCCAAGTAAATTATTTTCCTCTTAACATAAAGTAACGGTTGCCAATAATTGGCAGCCGTTTTTTTTCGGAAATTAGGCATATATTTACCAAAATAGATATCAAAAAACTATGCAAAAGAAACTTTACACCGACAGACAAACCTTAACGGAACTGGAAATTTTCCGCGACGATAAGTCGGGCCTAAACATCTTCGATTTAATTGACAAAACAATTACATCGGGTGGACGGGATTTCCTCAAAAATCAGTTTCAAAATCCTTACACCAATGCTGATGATATAAGAAATATGCAGGACGCCCTTAAGGCAATAATTGCCGAACCTGCAAAGTTTACAGTCCCATTCTCCAAGGAGTTGATGGATAGCATAGAGGTTTACTACTTCTCAAAAAGTGAGGTTTTAATTAGCACCAACCCAATTTCACGATTCTTTGAGGGTTTAATTTATAGGATAAAGTACAAGGATTTTAAAGGAACCGCACTAAAAGGCTCTAAGAACACATTGCACTTTGTGCAAATTATGAAAAAGTATTTTGATGGTTTTGATTCCAGCAAACTCCCCAAGTTACTAAAGGATGCATATAGCACAGCAAACGAAATTTTTAACGAAAAGGATATAAAAACTGCCTGCGAGATTAAGGATATCCAGTCACTTGATTTTGTCGATTTAATTACAATTGACCAATGGTTCCGCTCCACGCATAAACTA
>CAZTVY010000398.1:0-2512 GCA_964617235.1 uncultured Rikenellaceae bacterium
TAAATCAGGATAACCTTAAAACATTGGATAGTCAGGCATATACAAGCGCTATTGCCAGTGTTGCCGAGAAAATTGGTGCAAAAGTTATTGTTGTTGCTAACAACAACTCGGGTAAATCTATCGCTCCTCGCCTATCGGTTAAATTAAAAGCTGCGCTAGGTGCAGGTGTAAGCAAATTACCTGTTAGCACTAGTCCATTTACAGTTTACAAAAGAGCATTCTCTGGTGGTGCATACGCCGATGTTGTTCTAAAAACCGACGTAAAAGTTATCACCCTAGCACAAAACTCTTTCGATATTATCGAAACTGCTAACAATGCAACTATCGAGAAGATGGATGTTAGCATTGATGCTCCAAAAACTCAAGTTAAAGAGGTTCAAAAGCAATCAGGAAAACTTTTATTAACCGATGCTGAAATCGTTGTATCGGGTGGTCGTGGTATGAAATCGGCTGACAATTGGTCTCCAATTATTGAATTGGCAGATTTATTAGGAGCAGCAACCGCTTGTTCTCGTCCAGTTTCTGACGAAGGATGGCGTCCTCACGATGAGCATACTGGTCAAACCGGTAAAATTATTGCTCCAAACCTTTACTTTGCAGTAGGTATTTCGGGTGCAACACAGCACATTGCTGGTGTTAGCTCATCAAAATATATTGTTGCAATCAATAACGACAAGAGCGCTCCTATTTTTGAAGTTGCTCAGTACGGTATTGTTGGCGATGCGCAAAAAGTGCTTCCTCAACTTGTTGCAGCAGTAAAAGAAATCAAAGGAAAATAATTGCATTCTATTGTCATTCTGAGCGTAGCAATGAATATTGATTCATTGTTTTGTTCGGAATGACAATTATTTTTTAGGTAAAAGTTTTAAAGCCAACTTTTTACTAACCAAAACAAACTAACTATGACCAAACAAATTGTTTTTGCTATTGCACTGCTATTAACATTTGCTGTTTTTGGCTACACTATAGCAAGAATTATCAAATTTTTCTCGCTTACCAAAAAGGGATTTCCAGTAAAAGACCTAGGTAAGCGTTTTATGATTATGACCGAAGTGGCCTTTGGTCAAACTAAAATTTTCCGTCGTCCTGTTCTAGGCTTCCTTCACGCGGTTGTATTCTGGGGATTCTGCGTAATTATATTTGGAAGTATCGAAATGGTTATCGACGGTTTATTCGGAATAGAGAAATCGCTTAGTTTCCTAGGCTGGTTCTACGATTTCCTTATGGCATCGGGCGATGTTTTCGCATTCCTTATTGCCATTGCAATTGTTGTATTCCTATTCCGTAGAGTATTCCTTCACGTAAAACGTTTCGAAGGAATCGAAATGAAAAAAATATCGCACATCGATGCAAATGTGGCGTTAACAATTATTTTAGTTCTAATGCTATCGTTGCTTGGAATGAATGCTGCATACGTTAGCCACACAATGGCAATTGGTGGCGAAATTCACGGTGCTTATCCTGTTAGCAATTACCTTGCAGCGATATTCTCAGGAATGTCAGCAGAAACAATGCTTGTACAGTACGAAATTTACTGGTGGATGCACATCCTGTTGATTTTTGTATTTGCCAATATGCTTCCTTACTCCAAACACTTCCACGTGTTTATGTCGGTTCCAAACGTATTCCTTTCCAGACTGGAACCACTTGGTAAACTTACCAATATGGACAATGTAACCCGCGAGGTTAAACTGATGATGGACCCAAATGCCGCTTTTGCAGCCCCTGCAACCGATACTCCTATTGAGCGTTTTGGTGTAAAGGATGCAGAAGATGCTACCTGGAAAAACTACTTCGACTCGTTGGCTTGTACTGAGTGCGGACGTTGCACATCGGTTTGTCCTGCAAATACAACTGGTAAAAAATTATCGCCACGTAAAATTATGATGGATTTACGTGCCCGTATGAAGGAAAAAGGTCCACAACTACTTAAAAACAAAGATTTCAGCGACGGAAAATCGTTGGTACGCGACTACGTAACTGAGGAGGAACTTTGGGCTTGTACTACTTGTAATGCTTGTGCAAAGGAATGTCCTATCAATATAAATCACCCAACACTTATTGTTGATATGCGCCGCTACCTTGTAATGGAAGAAGGTTCTGCACCAGGTGAGATTAAGGCAATGTTCAACAATATTGAGAACAATGGCGCTCCTTGGCAGTACTCGCCTGAGGATAGGCTTTTATGGACAAAGGATTTGGAAATCAATGTAAAATAGACTGTTTTAACTGTTAAGGATAAATCCAGTACAGCAAGAACAACTATCAATAAAAATTATCAACGAGATATGGAAACACGTAAAATAGAAGTCCCTGTAATGGCCGATTTATTTGCCCGTGGCGAGAAACCAGAGTATCTTTTCTGGGTTGGTTGCGCAGGTGCATACGACGACCGATACAAGAAAGTAACACGTGCTTTTGCAAAAATACTTAGCCACCTAAATGTTAGCTACGCAGTGCTTGGTAAGGAAGAAACCTGTACCGGCGACCCAGCTCGTCGTGCAGGTAACGA
>CAZTVY010000399.1:0-2509 GCA_964617235.1 uncultured Rikenellaceae bacterium
TCTGCAACTATTTTAACGCCTTTTCCCTTCGATGATATTATATTGATTTTTCCGCCCAGTAACATTGAGCGTTCTTTCATATTGTACAAACCGTTTCCACTATTCGATAGTTTTGATGAATTAAAGCCCACACCATTATCCTCAATTTGTAGATGAAGATTGCTGAAATCAGAGAATACCGAAACCAAAACCTTATTGGCCCCTGAGTGTTTTACTGTGTTAGTAAGCGCTTCCTGAACAATGCGGTAAACATATGTTTTCAGAACTTGGTCGAGTGATTCGGGTAGCACTCCAATAGTTAGCCCAATGCTTATTCCTGAGTTCGACTCAATCTCGGTACAAAGATTCCTTAGCACTACAGCTAAGCTGAACTCCTTAAGCGCTGCGGGCATCAAGTTATTGGAAATTCTTCTGATTTCATCTATTGTATGGCTAAGCATATGCTTTACCTGATTTAGAGTTCCATCAAGTGCACCTGCCTGCTCTGCCGAAATACTCTCAAGTTTTAGTTTAATAGCCACAAGGTTTTGTCCCAAACCATCATGTAGTTCCCGCGATAATCGCTGGCGCTCCTTTTCCTGACCATCAATAACCGATTTAACTTGCCGTTTACGTTCCTGCTGAAGTTCCTGCTCAATGGATTTACGATGTGTAATATCTCTAATCACTAACGATTCTGCTTTTTGTCCTCTGAATACTATCTCGTTCATTTGTACTTCAACCTGAAGTTTTTCGCCCTGTTTAGTTCTAAGTCCTGCCTCAAAAAGTGAGAATCTTTGCTCCTTCGCAGCCTGTAAAACTTCTTCGTCAATTATCAGGAAATCATTCGGGCGAAGTTTCTGCAGGTCTTGTTCATTGTAACCTGTAAGATTTCTTAGTGCTGGATTAAAAATTAAAGGCGTACCTTGATGATGGATGTATATTCCGTCGGTGGTAGCAAGGTAGAAATGTTTCAGCCGCTCGTTGCGCTCATCAAGCTGAATGGCGGTGTGTTTAACTTGCATAATCAACTTGTTGTAGGTGTTGTTGAGCCAACCAACAATATCGTTGCCATTGTATGTTTTGTTGGTGTTGGTGGTATTTAGCTCGGCGCTTTCTATTTCATTTTTAAGCAAATCCAAAGGATTAGTTGCTTTTTTTATAAGAACAACATACGCTATCAATGAGATTATTAGGATGGTAAGTCCAATAAGAATGATTCTATAACCGATGTTTTTTATGTAGAAATTAGATTCTGACAAGTCTTGCTCCAAAATAATGTGTAAGTGTATTCCATCAATTTCAAGCGGGCTGTGGGTTACTATTTTGCTCTTATCGTTATTTGATATTTGTGCGTCGCTAGCACCAATAATCTTTGTCGATATATGTTTTATGCTATCGGATTTAGTTGTAATTGCTCTGGTAATATTTTGGTACGGAATATCTACCCCAATATAACCATAGTCTTTGTTTCGGAATGGACTTTTGACTACTATTGATTTTACTGATGACCGTTTCTCGTCATTGAACAATATAGTTAGAGATGGCTTGCCATTTACTATTTCACTTTTGATACTTTGTTTGGAGTAGGTGTACGATAAACTTACACCATCGAGCTTGATTAGGACAAGAATATCCCCTTTGCAAATGAATACATCTCCATAAAAGCTGTTTTTTTTGTAGATTTTTTGCTAGAAGCAGATTGTTAATGGTATCAAAGGAACTTTCTTTTATTGGAACATTAATACTGTTTGCTAGAATAGCAACATCGTGCTCAGCGTTTTGCAGAAAAGTATAGAGTGAATTTTTTTTGTCAAGCGCTACTAAATACAATTCTTTCGAGGCTTCTGACTTTATTGTATTATTGATGTAGGTAAATAGCAGAACTCCAAACATAAGATATCCAACAATATAAATAGGTATTGTTAGTCGAATTACCTTAATCCAAAAGGGCAGGAGTTTGCTCATATTGTTTTATTAGCATACTTTTGGCTTAGTAATTTACAAATTCTGATGATATCTTTTCTATCTCATCAAAATTTGTTTAAGATTTTTATGTAAACATAGAATTAATGCCAAAGTCTATCCCTTTTAAGTTGGTTGAGTTAGAGCCAGAGAGTTACCATATACTGGTTGATGCAACCATTAATGGCGAGCCTGTGAAGTTAATTATTGATTCTGGTGCGTCGCGTTCAGTTTTCGACAAAATCTATGATTCCGGCGAAAGGATAGAAGGTATCTCCGATACTGTGGCCGTTGGATTTATGTCCGATAATGTGAATATTGAGTTGGCATCAATTCCCAGTTTGATAGTTGCGGGTGTTAAGTTTGATGATTTCCCGATAGCCTTAGCCGACCTTTCATTGTTATGCGAACTCTACAAAAAAATAACTGGTTTGAATGTTGCTGGTCTTTTGGGGTGCGATTTTTTGGTTCAGAATGTATCGTCCATTAATTTTAAGTCGAAAAAAATTTTCATTCTGGGGCAAAATCGAAATTAATAAAACACAGCGGTTTATATTTGTCGGAC